>JBIOKC010000037.1:0-14150 GCA_044451425.1 Thermodesulfobacteriota bacterium | reverse complement strand
GAATGAGTGAAGCTCACCCGTGCGGTAATTCGCAGTTTACTGCGGCTCAAGATCGCAAAAATAAAAACGGTTATCCCTGAGTACGACCTCTCCTATATCGAATTCAATCCTGTCTCTGAAAATCGGCCCATCGTAAGTGAAAGTATGGAACTCACCGTTTTCTCCGCACGGGTCGATTCCGGCTGGCAGGTCGGACAGGAAATCCCGGTCGAATTCTCTTCCGGCGAAGCTCCTGTCCAGAAATTTCGAATCTACACAAACAGTAACGGCCTTAAAACCTTCTTCGATGAACGTCCGGGCAAGAAGGACCGAATCTACATCCCAGATGGGGAACACGCATCCGAGCCCGATTTTATCCAAATGCCCCTCACGGTATTTCCTTATTTCCTCAAGAAAAATGTCCCCGAATATCACGGTACTCACACCCGATTCCTTATATGTCAGCAGCAGCTTTTCGAGCTGTCTCTCGTATTCCTCGTTCGATGCGTTCCGCGGGATTATCACCTTCTCCAGAGGAAGCCCGAGCGAAGCCGTCTGCCGTTCGAGGAGAGCGCACCTCAAACCGTGCATGCTTACCCTTTCATACTCCCCCGTTACGGTCGTGATAAGCGCCCTGACATCATAGCCGCCGCCTCTCAGAATTTCACGTAGAGCAAGAGCACTGTCCTTTCCGCCGCTCCATGAGAAGAGCGCTTTATTATCCATTTGAATTTGAATAATACACGTTCCCGCGGAAAATAAATACGTGTGGATGCGCATGCGAATATATGCTGCCTTTTGGAGTCTGAGACCGGAGAAGGACCGCAGGAGCGCCGATAACAAGTACGAGGGAAGGCGCGAGACTGCAACCCCGACTCACTCATTCGCGGCAGCTGTCTCAAAGGATAAAGTGGTTTAGAACGGAGTGAAATACCGGCGAGACCGGCCCCCTGCCATGTGTTTAGGTCCGCTGAACTTTAATTAACTGCTCTCAATGGCTGATAGATGTAATCCGAGCTAATGCTTATCTCACACGCTCTCGGGCTCGTTCTTTTCAAACCTGCCTATCACCGCAGCGCCTACACGATCTCCCCAGACGTTGCGGTCGTCCTGAAGCGGTCGAGCAGCCAGTCTATCGCCAGAATAAGCCCGATCTCCTCGACCGGAAGACCTACTGCCCGGAGTACGAGCACCATCGTGACAAGACCCGCCTCGAGTATTCCGGCTGCGCCTATAGACTCCAGCGTGCGAGTAAAGAACACTACGACCATCTGCGTCATACTCAGCTCTATCTCCCTTAGCTCTGTGCAATGAATACAGCCGCCACCGCTTCATAAAAAGCTGTCCCGTCCATATTGACCGTAGCTCCGAGCGGAAGTACGAACCTCCCCACCTTGGGACTCACCTTAGCCTCGTAGATCACACCTTCCATAGTGAACGGGAGCGTCGTCGAGGATGACGCCGTTGAAAACGCCGTTAACAGCGCCTTGCTAAGATGAGAAGCGTATTCGAGCGGGCTTCTCCTCGTAAGCAAAAAAAATGTATCGCCGGCAATATAATAAACCCATGAATAAAAAGCCCCTATACCACGCACAGGAAATACTTGCCGAGCTCCGCTACGAGAACCATGACCTGACTCCCACTCCCCGCCATCCCGATGCGTCCGGCTATGAGTCCGAATATCCCCAGAGGAGTGAAAATCATTATCCAGTGAACGATTTTCATATAGGCCCTTTCCAGCAGTGTGAATACATCCACTATGAGCTTGTTTTCCCTGCCGAGACCTACGAACGCCGCCCCGAACAGAATCGAGACTACGATAAGAGGCAGTATGTAGAAGTCCGCCGCCGACTGGAATAGATTAGGGGAGATGAACTCCGATATGAGTATTTCGACAATGCTCATGTTCTCCTTCCCCTTTATCTTTTCAGGCATCTCTCCCGTGATAATGGCGCTGCCTGAGCCAGGGATGTATTAGATTAACGATCACTATGCCCAGGGTTACGGCGATCGCAGTGGTGGGGAGGTAATGGACAAACGTGTTAAGACCCAGCGGCCCTAATTTCGTGACTTTCATAACACTGAGAGTTACCGAAACCAGTATCAGATGGAGGACTATCATTTTCAAGGCGTTTATAAAAAGTTAGCCAATAAAGCCGAGCCTCACGCCCGCCTCAGGGTAAAACGAACCCGTGATCGCAACCAGAATAACCCCCAGCACTTTTCCGATTATGAGATAATGCCCTCTGAAAAATTTTTCCAAGAATCACTCCGTGATAGATTGCGGCAGCTCTATGCTTCAGGCACTAATTGCGAAACTACATAATAGCATTTCTAACCGAATAATAAAACTTGAGCTATAGTATAAAAATATATACAGGAGGAAAAACATGACGCCGGGTCTCCGCCGTAGAAGCAATACCAGCATCAATAAAAAAATTTTTTATCACACGATCGTGGTCATTATAGCTTCCGTTCTGCTCGCTCCTCTTCGCTCACATTCTATGAGCACACCCCCTATGAGCAAAAAAGATGAAGGCACTGTTGTCGTCAATTCCAAGGACGGCGGGCCTAGATGGAGAGCAAAATGGACGGATGAGGAATTCACCGATCACGGTGAAGCCAGGGTGAGAACCACATTGACCGGGCAGGGAATCAGGGACCCGTTTACAAGAAATATGAGTTGGGAATCGGTATCGGTATGGAAACCCGGGCCCTCGTTCACTCCGGTCGAATCGTCAACCGAAGTTAGAGATTTACAGGGCAAGCTGGTCATGACGGATAGTATGACCATAGATGACAAAACCGGAAAAGTATCGTTTGTAAGGAAGGATTATGAGGCCGACGGAACAGTGAGTAAATCGTACAAGCCTGAAGGAGACCTCTTGATTGAAGACGGACTCGTTCTTGCCCTCCGGTCTCTCCCCTTCGGCACGGACAAGACAGTGAAAGTCCGGCTCCTCACGGGCGAGCCGGACCTCTACGATGTCGAGTTCAAACAAAAGGGTGTGGAGAAAATCAACACGCCCGAAGGCGAAATCGAGTGCTACAAGGTGGAGCTAGTGCCGAAACTGGGAGTGCTCAATATGTTTAAAGTCTTTTTCCCGAAGACATATTTCTGGTTTACGGTTACACCACCGCACAGATGGGTCAGATATGTGGGGCTTGAGAACGGCCGCAATTCGCCCGAAGTAGTGATGGAAGCGGAATCCTTCCAGGAATCAGAGAATTAATAAGTTTCGACGGGCGCGTTTTACTTTCTCCGGTTCCCGTCGGCGCAGAGCCGAGCAAGGAGGCTGCACGGTTTATCGCTCTTGGCGCGGAGCATTCCTTATTTGCAGCCTTGACCGTCTCGCTCATGTGCGCATAGTGGATCCATCCGAGAGCACCGTCCACACTTCGCCTACGGCACCGCGGTCGCGGAATGAAATCTTCATCTGACAATCAGGCAGTGATACTTCAATTCTAATAATGCGGGAGTGATCATATAATAACTTGAGTCGAGGTTCGATTGAGGGGGTAATTTCCCGAAATAATGAAGTACATATCTTCTTCCGAGAGGTCTATCCCGGTCTGGAACTCATCGACAATATCAGCAGGATCGATCTTCATAATCTGTACGAAATGAACATTTCAGTTGCGAAGATTGACCAACACCGTATATAATTGAGTAACCTATACAGATAAGTGTCAATTCATACCAAAGCTTGAGCGGAGGAAACACCATTATGAAAAAACAGAAACTCTTAATTTTACTATTGTTGGCGACGTGCCCGTCTATATTGACCGGATGCCTGGCTGCAGCGGCAGTGGGCGGGGCTGCAGCTGCCGGAGCCGGCACGGTTGCGTACATAAAAGGCGAGCTGAAATCCACTGAAGAAGCTTCACTCAATAAGACATGGTCCGCCACGGTCGCCGCAATCGATGATCTACAGTTCCTTGTTACAAATAAGATAAAAGACGATGTTTCGGCGGAGCTCGATGCTAAAACAGCGGACAATAAGACCGTACAAATACAGCTCAAAAGAGTCAGCGCTAACCTGACCGATTTATCGATAAGGATAGGAACATTCGGCGACGAAAGTCTTTCGCGCTATATACTCAGCAAGATAAAGGCAAGGCTCTAGAGAGGCACGAAAACCCCGGCATTGAGGAGATCTAATACCTGAAAGCAGGTATTGGACGGGGTGCGGAATCTTATGCTTTCCAGAGAAAAAGTCATGCAAATGGCGAAAGATTTGGATAGATTCCTGGAACAGTCATGACCTCGATTCCATACTTTACCACTATACCGATTACATCGATCTTACATCACCTAACGTGATTATACTCCTGGGGCGATAACACTGGCACTGTCAGTGGCAAGGACGCGCTCGGGGATTACTTCAGGAGGGGACTCGCGGCGTACCCGGATCTCAAGTTCGAGATGCTTGAGGTCTTTACGGGCGTTAACAGCTTCGTCCTCCATTACAAGAGGCAAATCGGCTTGCCCGGCACGTCGGTCATGATATTGAACCGGGAAAATAAAATCGAGAAAGTCATCGCTCATTACGCCGAAGAAGGATGAGTTTGTGTGAAATACCGGGTGCTCGATCTAATTCAGAACGAAGAGCCCGGCTGTTTTAAAAATTCGAACTCCTCGGGTGTCGATTCCCTGCCGAGTATTTTATTCCGGTGCGGGTACCTTCCAAACCTCTCGATAATTGCATAATGCCTTTCCGCATAATCCCTGTTTGTCGAAAGCATCTCGGCAAGCTGAGGTGGAAAAGTGAAATCCTTCTCCAGGTCCTTAAACAGCCCGAGGGAACTCTCCTGCATTTCGAGAGATTCTGAGTGCATGAAAGGCATGTAGAAGAACACTCTCATAACCGGATAGAGCTCCTTGTCGAAACCCCTTTCAACACCCTTTACCGAGAGAGTTCCAATGCCTGCCGGTCCTGCGAGAAGGCCCGGGGCGTATCCCTGTACATATTCCTTGAGAACTGGTCGAGCAATATTATGAGAGCGAGCATACCACGAGGATTGTTCTCCCATTCGCGAAGCCGCCCTTCCTTAGCATTCTTAAGGTCCGATTCGAAGTTCACCCCGATGTTTTCGTCCGTCTTTTCGTCCTTTGCCCACCACATGCGGCTCAATTCTTCGGGAGGGAATTCCTCCTCCTTAAGGTCGCCGAACCAGAAATTCAATATGGCTGTCCGCCTATTCTCTTCCATATTCGATTCCATGATCTGGATTTATTATATCGGATTATCTAAAATCATCCCCCGATGGCACGAATTTTTATAAAATTTAACGAAATTTAAACATCTACTGAGTAAGTTCATAATCATGTGAGACTGGAATGAGGTAAAAAGAAGAGGGGTAAAATACAGGCAGGAGGTACCCCTCAATGATAGTATTTAGCATTGCAAAGGGATTCCATAATTTCACAAAGAAAATTCCTCCAGAACTATCCCCAAAAGAACTTGACCGATTAAGAGCGATCAAAATCTATCTTAAAACTAAGGATGTATCCCTGGTTTGCAAGACATTCGGTATCAGCAGAGCTACTCTATACAGATGGCTCAAAAGATTTAACCCCAAGACATAAGGTCTCTAAAAGATAAATCTCATAGACCTAAGAGGGTTCGTAAGGCTGGATGGTCGTGAGAACCGATCATCGCAGTTAAAGGGCTAAGGCAGTTATATCCCAGATGGGGGAAAGAGGAACTGGCAGTGCCTGTTGGTAAAGAAGGATTCAAGACCTCGGCATCCACAGTAGGACGTATAATTAGGTATCTGAAACACAGGGGAGATTTGGTGGAGCCAAAGATAAATTATATCTCAGCAAAGAGAAGACCCAAAAGGCCCTATGCAATACGCAAACCCAAGGATCATGAGGCAAGAGATCCAGGCGATATTGTTCAGGTAGATACCCTGGATATACGACCTACACCTGGAGTGATACTTAAACAGTTCACAGCACGAGACGTAATCTCTAAATGGGATGTGATGGAGGCGAGAGTGCGAGCCACTTCGAGGACAGCAAAAGAGTTTTTGGATACAGTCCAGAGAAATATGCCATTTAACGTAAGAGCTATACAGGTTGACGGAGGGTCAGAGTTTTACTCAGAGTTCGAGCAGGAGTGCGAAAGAACAGGAATCAAATTATTCGTATTGCCTCCAAAGAGTCCAAAGCTTAATGGGTGTGTAGAAAGGGCACAGAGAACACATACGGAGGAGTTCTATGAGGTTAATGATTGTCCTTGGACTGTGCCTGAACTCAATAGAGAACTTGGTCATTGGAACTACATCTACAACTGCGTCAGACCGCATCAGGCACTGGGCTAAAGGACGCCATTGAAATTTCTCAAAGACAATGGCATTATTCATTCCAATTACCCCTCTTACTCCTCTAATTCGTCTCATATGTCCTGAACCAGTACACTACTTGCAAAAAAATTTAAAAGATGTTAACATGTCCGAGCCTGCTTCTTTATAATCCTGAACTTAATCATTGACCGTCTGACAACAGTTTCTAAAAGTCCCTAATTTTTGTTTAAATTGCGCTTTAAGTATGCTTTTCAACTATCATGAGGTTATAAAAATTTTGCCGTTAAAAAAATTTATTTTATATAACCTTCCGAATTCACACGACTTTATTAATTTATGACAATTAATCCATAGAAACTCTCTTGACAACCACAACATATTGTGGTTCAATCGATTCATAGCACAACATATTATGCAAGGAGGATGATTGAATGTCTTCTGATAAACTCGGCCCCACTCAGACGAACGGTAATGGTCATGGGACTATATTGATAGAGAATAACCTGGAACCGACAATCGAAGTACCAGCAAATGAAAACTCCCAGGACGAGGAAGAATTTGTTCAGAAGACTGAAGGGGTCATGGATCTTCCGGAAAAAACATTAAAAGCGTTCGGCGGTGATGAGCTGCGCGCGCGCGTTTTCTACGAAAAGTACGCCCTCCGGGACAAAACCGGCAGAATAGTGGAGATGACTCCGGAAGACATGTGGCATAGGGTCGCAAGAGAAATAGCATCCCCAGAGAAAACCAAGGAGTTGAAAAAAGAGTGGGAAGATAATTACTACTGGCTGCTTTCCAACTTCAAATTCATACCCGGCGGTAGGATTCTTTTCGGAGCCGGCCAGAACAGAAGGGCCACTCTGCTCAATTGCTACTACATGCCCATTAAAGAGGATTCCATAGAAGGCATTTTCGAATGGTGCAAGGAGGCGGCCAGGACTTACTCGTTCGGGGGTGGAGTAGGAACGGACATATCCATTCTGAGACCGAAAGGGGCTCCTGTTAACAATTCGGCGATCTATTCGACGGGCGCTGTATCTTTCATGGATCTCCTCTCGACTACGACCGGCACGATAGGTCAGGCGGGAAGGCGTGGTGCCTTGATGATAACGATCAACGTTAACCACCCGGATATAATGGAATTTATTGAAGTAAAGAACGATGCGGAAAGATCAAGAGTTAAATTCGCGAACATCTCAATAAAGATTTCCGACGAGTTCATGCGCGCTGTCGAAGAGGACAGGGATTTCGAGCTCAAATTCGAGAACGAGAAAGTCAAATATACAAAGACCGTCCGGGCAAGGACGCTCTGGGAAAAACTTGTAAAATCCGCATGGGCTTCCGCAGAGCCGGGCGTAATTTTTTGGGATGCCGTAAAGAGATATTCCCCGACTGAATACGGCGGAATGGAAGTGCACGGAGTTAATCCCTGCAGCGAGCAGGCCTTGGAAGACTACGGAAACTGCTGCCTCGGCAATATTAATCTCTCGCCATTCGCGAAGAACGCGTTTACCGAAGAAGCCTCCATAGACTGGGAGAATCTCGAAAAGGCATTCAAGTACTCGGTAAGGTTCCTCGACAATGTGCTTGACTACAACATGAAGAAACACCCGCTCGCATACCAGACCAATTCGTCCATGCATTCGAGGCGCATCGGGGTCGGCTTTACGGGATTCGGCGATATGCTCGCAAAACTTAACATTAAATACGATACGAACGAAGCAGTGGAATTCGCCGACAAGATGTTCGAACACATTAAGAACACCGTATACGAGGCAAGCTCGGATTTGGCGGTTGAAAAGGGTACTTTCCCGGCGTATGTCAGGGACACACATTTGTCTCTACCATTCCTGAAAATCATCGACGGACGTGTGTTCGAAAAAATAAATAGGCACGGGCTCAGGAACGCGTGCATCCTCACCGTACCACCTGTGGGCAGCGGCTCCGTGCTCGCCGGAACGACGAGCGGTGTCGAGCCGATGTTCGCTTTATCTTATTTCAGGCGCTCCAAATCTCTTTCAAAGAGCGAGTTCAAAGTCTATCACCCGCTCGTAGGGGAGTATATTGAAAAGTATAGTCTGCAAAGTGAAAAAGATCTCCCAAAGACTTTTGTAACATCGCATGAGATCGAGCCCGAAATGAGGGTGCGCATGCAGGCCGCGATCCAGAAACATATTGATTCATGTATTTCAAGCACAGTTAACCTCCCTGCCGATATAACCCTCGACGAAGTGGAGAAGATCTACTTTCTCGCATGGAAGCTCGGCTGCAAGGGCATCACCGTTTATCGGGAGGGATCAAGAGAGGGCATACTGGTTACAGAGGACCAGATAAAGGCCCAGCAGACAAACTACGAAGCAAAGCTTCCGACCCAGACCCAGGACGAGGGGATGAAAAAAACCCATCACCCCAACCCCATCTCATCCCTTCGTCCACCCCAAATGCCTGAGATAAAACCGATTAAAAGGCCTCAGATGCTGCAGGGGTTTACGGAGGTCATAAAGACGGGTTATGGAAATCTGTATGTCACTGTCAACACGTACAGCGGAAGGCCTTTCGAGGTCTTCGTACAGATAGGAAAATCGGGGTACTCCACTATGGCGGACGCCGAGGCGGCGGGCAGGCTTGTTTCCCTTGCGCTGAGGTCCGGCATAAGCGTAAAAGACGTAGTCGAGCAGCTCGAAGGGATAGGCGGGTCTTCACCGGTTTTCTCCGAAGGTAAGCTCGTGATGTCGATACCGGACGCGATTGCCACCGTTTTAAAGAAGCATTTCGTTCAGGCATCTGAAAACGACGCTGAAACAGCGAAACGCACGGTGGACTTAAATCTCGAGCGCTGTCCCGACTGCGGAGACAGGGCACTCGCCTTCGAGCAGGGATGCATGACCTGCAGGAGTTGCGGGTTCTCCAAGTGCGACTAAAATTAAAGACTCTCGAAGAGGATGAAGTAACAAAAAGCCCGACCTCGCAAGCGAGGTCGGGCTTTTTGTTTATTTGGAATAATTTGATATCATGTTTTATAAATCGCCGGGCCCCGGAGAAAGATATGAATGGGCATAGAAGAGGGAGTATAATGGCGGGGTTATTCTGGATGCTCATTATATCGATCCTTCTTTTCTGGCTCCCCTCCGTAGGTCCACTCATAGCCGGCATCGTAGGGGGCAAAAAATCGGGAGGCGTCGGAAACGCCATAATTGCGGCTTTATTGCCGGCGATCCTCTTAGGTGTTCTACTCTTCGTGTTCGCATCCGCACTCACTGGAGCTCCACTAATAGGTATAGTGGCGGGAGCCGGCGCATTCGTGCTGATTGCATCTAATGTCGGTCCACTACTCGTAGGAGCGATTATAGGCGGACTGCTGGAGTAGCGGCCGTAATACTTCCATGTTTATCCGAGGTGCTGATTGGCGTCAGCGCCGAAAAGATAGGAGAGAGCTTCCGCTCTTATCTGAGAAAGCTCTCCAAATGGTCCTTGATATCGGAATTGGCGAGTTTCCCCAATGCGGCTTTTTCGATCTGCCTTATTCTTTCGCGCGTAAGATTAAATTTCCTCCCGATCTCATCGAGAGTGTATGTGCTATGCTGGTCTATCCCGAACCTGAGCCTCAATATCTCTTCCTCCCTGGGATTAAGGAGTGTGAGAGCTTTCCTTAGCTTATCCGTAAGGTCAGATTTTGCGACGAGAGACTCGGGGATAACGGTATCATTATCAGCAATGGAATCGAGGAGCGTTGTCTTTTCACCGTCGAGTATCGGGGTATCGAGGCTAATCGCGTCTGTTGTTGACCTTAATATACGTTTCACCACCTCGACCGATATGCCGGATTTACGGGCAATCTCCTTTGGCGTGGGCTTTCTGCTTAACTTCTTTGCGAGAAGTGCGTTCACCTTGTAAACCCTGTTTGCCTGCTCCAGGAGATAAACAGGAACCTTAATGGTCCTCGTCTGCCCCTGAAGCGCCCTCAATATAGCCTGGTGTATCCACCACGAGGCATATGTCGAGAATTTGAACCCCTTTCTGTGATCGAACCTTTCGACCGCCCGCATCAACCCCATGTTCCCTTCTTGTATCAGATCGGAGAGCGGCAGTCCGCGGCCCATGTACTTCCTCGATATTGTAATCACGAGCCTCAAGTTGGCCTTTACGAATCTCTGCTTGAACCTTTTTGCGTTTTCCGAATAAACCCTGATGAAAGCGTTAAGGCTTTTAATACGTTTTTCGAGATAACCATTTTTCAATATGCCTTGGCCGTTCCTGTGTCTCGAAAACCCGTTCAGTTTTACCTTCCCGTCCACTAATTTTCCTACGAGACTAACAAGCTCTCTCGACCGGGACTCGCATTTCTTTATTTTTGCCGAAATTTCTACTTCTTCCTGAGCGGTGAAAAGAGGCTCAACCGACATGTCCTTAAAATAGACGTAAAGGAGCCTGAGTTGCTCATCGGGGGTGTCATCCGATTTCGATTTTGAGTTCAAGCTTTCTGAATCGTAGTCACTCTCTTGCCCGTTTTCTCTAGTATGACTATCTTGAAAATTGATAGATGAAACATCGCCGTCGTCCCTCTCGAATTCCCCAAAATCGCTCGCGGATGCAGTTTCATCGAACTCGTTATATTTTGTCTCCATATATTCTTCCTTTTACCGGTATTCAGATGTTGAAACAAATTCGAAGATGTCTCTGGACTCTAACTCTTTCAAATAAGATTCGGAAACTCAGGGGGTAGAAAATTACCATTCCTCCTTAACAGAATGCCAATTCGTCGAGACTATTACCCATAAAAACCCTAAACCTCTAGCCTATGCTTTCCAATAACAAAATAATCGGCGCTGCAATATAAAATTTAAAACTTTTCCGCATTCCGGTTACCGCCAATTCTATCAAATTTTCAAAACTAATTCAACCTATTTTGCCGCCGTATAATTAGAAGCTACCTGCTTCCAATTCACCACGTTCCACCATGCAGCAATATAATCGGGTCTTCTGTTCTGGTAGTGTAGATAATATGCATGCTCCCAGACATCCAGTCCCAGTATCGGGGTTAATCCTTCCGATAGCGGACTATCCTGGTTAGGCGTGGAAGTGACAACCAGCTTACCCTTCCCATCAATCGAGAGCCAAGCCCACCCGCTTCCGAACCTTCCCGTAGCAGCCTTCGTAAACTGGTCCTTAAAACTATCAAAACCGCCCAGATTCGATTTGATTGCCTCCGACAACTCTCCCGCCGCGGGCTCGCCACCCGCATTCGGGCTCATTAATGTCCAGAACAGGCTATGGTTGGCATGGCCGCCGCCATTATTCAGGACAGCAGTCCTTATGTCCTCCGGTATTGCGTTTAAGTCCTTGAGCAGGTCCTCTACGCTCTTCTTCCCAAGCTCCGGATGCTTTTCAATCGCTGTATTTAAGTTGTTTACATAACCCTGGTGGTGCTTTGTATAATGAATTTCCATAGTGCGGGCGTCTATATGAGGCTCCAATGTGTTGTAACTATAAGGAAGTTTAGGTAATTGATATGCCATGTCTTACCCTCCAAAACTAATATTTTTTCATTTTAGAAGAGACTTCTCACGCAATTCCCATTGAAAAATTGATGTAATCCGCCCGACTCGATTCACCCGCTTAACCAAGTTATTCTAACCTTAAATACTAGTCATGTCAAAGATTTTTTACTCCCGCTTATCTCCACATTTATTTAACAAGCGGGGCGGTTCTGGTATATTAAACACCGGGATTGGGTGATCGTCGTCGATTGACACCCGCCATTTTGACTGGTAATTTTTATCATATAATAATCTGCATATTATAGATTCATAATATCCATATTGTGGTTGGTAAATAAGATGCATGTAACTAAAACCCTGGACTATGCAGTAAGATCGTTAGCTTATATGGGGAACGAGCCCGTAGGCAAACATAGCATGAAGAAGATTTCCGAGAATCAGCATATTCCTTTGAACTACCTTGCCAAAATAATGAGGAGGCTCGTTAATAAGGGTATTGTCAAGTCAATGGTTGGACCTGACGGAGGCTATACGCTCCGCAGACAGCCCAGAGATATAAGTTTAAGGGATATATATGAAGCTATAGAGGGCGAGATAAGGATAGTGGACTGTATGGATAAAAATACCATCTGCCATCTTCATGAATCATGTCCCCAGCTCCCGGTATGGGACAGAGTCCAGTTATCGATGGTGAAAATACTGGAAGAAACTACACTCGAACAGATGCTGACCGAAAGAGCCCTACGCGGGCTCATCAGGCTGAATTAAGGAGGCTTTAATGAGTATTGATTTTGAGAAATTGGCCGAGCAGGAATATAAATACGGGTTTTTCACCGACGTGGAGCAGGAAATTGCCCCCAAAGGCCTGAACGAAGACATAATAAAACTAATTTCGAGCAAGAAAAAGGAACCGGAATGGCTCTTCGACTGGAGGTTCAAAGCCTATAAGCACTGGCTCACGATGAAGGAGCCGAGATGGGCTCATATAACCTTCCCGCCTATTGATTATCAAAACATCAGCTATTATGCGGCACTTAAGATCAAAGAAGGGCCCAAGAGTCTGGACGACATAGACCCCGAGATAAGAAATACCTATGAAAAGCTAGGTATTCCTCTCGACGAGCAGAAGATGCTCGCAGGGGTCGCAGTCGATGCTGTTTTCGACAGCGTGTCGGTCATAACCACATTCAAAGAAAAACTTGCAGAAGCAGGCGTAATATTCTGCTCGATCTCAGAAGCTGTTCAGGAGCACCCGGAGCTCGTAAAGAAGTATCTAGGGTTTGTAGTGCCACAGAATGACAACTTCTATGCCGCATTAAACTCGGCAGTATTCACCGACGGCTCGTTCGTGTATGTCCCTAAAGGGGTCCGCTGTCCGATGGAGCTCTCCACCTACTTCAGAATAAACGCAGAGAGCACCGGGCAGTTCGAGAGGACGCTGATAATTGCAGAAGAGGGGAGCTACGTGAGCTACCTTGAAGGATGCACCGCCCCCAAGAGGGATGAGAACCAGCTCCATGCAGCCGTAGTAGAGCTCATAGCACATAACGACGCGACAATTAAATACTCGACTATTCAGAACTGGTATCCCGGCAATGCCCAGGGTGAGGGCGGGATCTATAATTTCGTCACCAAACGCGGAAGATGCGTGGGACGCAACTCCCACATATCGTGGACCCAGGTAGAGACGGGCTCGGCGATTACATGGAAGTATCCCGGATGTATCCTCGAAGGAGATAATTCCGTTGGGGAATTTTACTCGGTGGCTCTCACGAACAGGCGCCAGCAGGCCGATACCGGGACGAAAATGATACACATAGGAAAAAACACAAAGAGCACGATCGTATCCAAGGGAATTTCGGCGGGCCACGGACAGAACACTTACAGAGGGCTTGTGCAGATCGGCAAGGACGCAGCCGGAGCGAGGAACTACACACAGTGCGATTCGATGCTTATCGGGGACAAGTGCGGCGCGCACACGTTCCCCTATATCGAGGTAAAAAATTCGACCGCCAAGATGGAGCACGAGGCCTCCACTTCAAAGATCGGAGATGATCAGATTTTTTACTGCCAGCAGCGCGGGCTATCCGCCGAAAATGCGGTATCTCTGATCGTAAACGGTTTCTGCAAGGAGGTCTTCAAGGAACTCCCGTTTGAGTTCGCCATAGAGGCCGAGAAGCTTCTGAGTATCAGCCTCGAGGGTAGTGTCGGATAATAATTGCCACCCGAAATAATTACCCGTAAAGAAAATTGCTAAGGAGATTGAACATGCTGGAAATAAGGAATCTGCATGTAACTGTTGCAGATCAGGAAATAATCAAGGGTCTCGATCTCAAAGTCGATGCAGGCGAAGTGCACTCT
>JBIOKC010000036.1:0-14165 GCA_044451425.1 Thermodesulfobacteriota bacterium | reverse complement strand
ATATAGAGGGTCCCGACGATATGCCAGCCCACATTAAGGCCTCCATCCTGGGAAGCTCCGTGACCGTCCTGGTGAGAGAAGGTGGGCTCAATGCCGGCACGTGGCAGAGGGTATACCTCTGCGAGCACCGGATCCATAGCGGGCCGAGGAAACTGTTAGTAACAATTATCGGGGAGAGGAAGCTAGAATGAAGCGCTGCATACGTAGAATGAGCCGACAAGGTGCAGCTATCTCCTGCCCATTAAAAATCCGGCGATAAAACCCAGAGCAAGGAATGCGGCCAGCTTTCTTCCGCTCGTGCATGGAACGAAACGAGTACTCTCTTTAGTCACTTCCATAACCCCTACCGGCTTTGTCCGGATTCCGCCCCCAAGCCCTCCCCCTTCCTTATCTGTTCCCTCTTTTTTATCTTTTCCGGTTTCCCCATATCCTCCGCCGAAGCCGTATACAACTTTTGCCACGGGAATAATAGTCTTTCCCTGTGCCTCTATAGGCTCGCCGTACACAGCCCTGATGCTCGCTCCGGAATAAATCCGTTCTGAAAGAGAATCAAAAAATTCTTTTAAGTTCATACACTGCCCCCCTTGCCGCTTTTCAGAAATATTTGCATGCGTTAATCAAATAAGCATGCACAATTATTAGTATACTACTATTCCGAATATTTGAGAAAGTAATACAGATTATGTAATCAAGGCAAGAGGATATCGGGAAATTATAACAGCCGGTTGTTAATGAACCGTCGGGACACTATATTTAATGCGCCCCCATAATTACGAACAAGTCGGAATAAATCATGTTTCGGAGTAACCATGGCTAAAATAACACGAAGCAAAACAAGGGTTAAGGGATTTGAAAATGATGAAATGGATTTCCAGCTTATGCGTCAACTCGGCTCTACGGCATACGGCGGTGCATCCGTCGGCGAATGCCTCTCGGCCGCGGCAAGGATCACCGGGGGCGACCCCGCATGCTGGGTCGAGGAATTTAAGAAACAGGCCGAGTGGGAGCAGTCAGACGCCCATAAACGCGCGCTGAAAGGACACACGGTGAGCGCTCGGGAACAATTCTTCAAGGCGTGCAACTCATTCCGCGCAGCCGAGTATTACACAAGCCCTCTCGATCCCCTGCACAGAGAACTCGGATTAAAATCCCGGGACTGCTTCATCGAAGCGATGAAATATGTCTGGCATACTTTCGAGGAAACGATACTGACCTATAAAAAAATCGATATTCCCGTCTACATAATGAGTCCGAGTCCGGAAGCGCAGAAGAGGAAGACCCTCCTCATCGTGAGCGGTTTCGACGGCACGCTCGAAGAGGAATACCTGATGCGCGGGTATCCGGCAATCGAGAGGGGATACAACGTAGTGCACTATTCCGGCCCCGGGCAGATGGACCTTTACCGGTTTTTTTCAAACACACACTTCGAGCCCGATTTCGAGAACGTAACCAAAACCGTATTAGATTTTATATACGACAGACCCGAGATAGACCAGGCTAAGCTTGCGCTCATGGGGATCAGCGTAGGCGGCTATTTTTCGACCCGCTCCGCGGGGCATGAGCCTAGAATAAAGGCTCTCATCCCGAATTCACCGATACTTAACCTTCACGATTACATGAGCGCGTTTATCGGATACGACGCCGCCGAGATACCGGACGACCGGAATTTCTCATTGGAGAATATACCCAATATTCCGGACGATATTTTCCCACCCGAAGCCAAATCGAGGACGGTTAATCTTATGGTGCGCTTCGGGCAGCCCACGTTCAGGGATACGTTTGTTTATCTCAGGGAATTCACTGTAGGCGATGCGATAATGAACATTAAATGCCCCTGCCTTGCTCTTGAAGGCGCGGGCGAAGGCGGGGAACCCGAGAAGCAGTTCAATGAGTTCGCTGAAAAGGTCTCTGGACCGGTCACAAAATACCAGTTCACGGAATTCGAAGGGGCTGACACGCACTGTCAGGTGAGCAACCCTTCATACGCGGCGGCGGTCGCTATGGATTGGCTCGACGAGATTCTTGACTGAAATAAGCATATACGGGAGCTAGTTATGCAACCTACGGAACGGATGATAATTGACAATATGGAATTCCGGTGTCCGACTTTGAAGCGTCGAAAGAGTTTTATATGAAAGTTCTGATACCGCTCGATTACCAGCTAATAGTAGATGGAGCAGCTGGATTAGGAGTCCGCGGCGGCAGACCCGGATTCCGGATCAGATGAGGGGAAAAATCGAAAGGTCCGCTGCATGTGGCTTTCAGTGCCGGGAACAGAAAGCGGGTACGGATGTTTTACGAAGCCGCCATCGCGGCAGGAGGGATAGGCAACGGCCCTCCGGCAACGGGCACAATATAGAAGTCGTCTGCTGCCACCCCGAGAAGTAATACCTTAAAAAATTAAAATCCTGCCGAGGAGAGAATTAAATGTTAATAGACGGAGAGGATGGGTACACTTTATAAAAACATCGAGCGAGCTCTTTATGAAGCAGATCAAAATCACTTCACGCAGTTACCATATTCTTTTAGCAATGGTCTTCACCGCATCCGGTTTTTTCTTCCTTAATAACGAGTATGTCCAGGCCGGCCCAGAGAGAAACATGATAGAGACCATAAAGCTTGGGAAATGGACCGAAGACAGTCTCACGCAAATTATGATCGAATCCTCTAAACTCGGTAGCGAGGGCGAAAGGATAAACTTTATATCAGGGAAATTCCTTGGCACTCCCTACGAGGGCTCGACTCTCATAGGGGACATTAATACGCCCGAGGTTTTTACCATAGACCTCGAAGGTATGGACTGTTTCACGTTCGTAGATTACGTCGAGGCGATGAGTCTTTCCAAGTCGTTTAAGGAATTTAAGGAGAACCTCAGAAAGATAAGGTACCGCGACGGTATAGTCGCCTTCAGGAACAGAAATCATTTCTTCTCGGATTGGCCTCTCTATAACTACGAATATATCGAGGACGAAACCCCCGTGATCGGAGGAAATAAAAAAGAAGAGGCTTCGAAGAATCTCAACAGCAAAGGGGACGGCACGCTATACTTGCCCGGAATCCCCGTATTAAGCAGAACCATTTACTATATACCATCATCCGCGCTCGATAGGAATCTGCTGAGTAAGCTCCGTACGGGTGATTACGTCGGGATTTATACCGAGAAAGAGGGAATCGACGTTTCGCACACAGGTATAATCATCAGGAAAGGCGACTTGCCCTATTTAAGACACGCATCCTCCAAGGAAAAGAACCGGAAGGTTGTCGATGAAGAGTTGAGCACGTACATAAAGAATAAGCCGGGACTGGTCATATACAGACCCGTCAAATAACTGAACGCCGATGATTCTCGAACATATAAAGCCCGATCTGGATACTCCTGATAAGATCACGGAAGCATTTTCGATTTTCTCCGCGTGGCTCTTTCCCAATTTTTTGTTATTCTTTGTAATCTGTTACGCCGTCTACATATCCCACAGGCTCATAAGCGGGATCGGCTCGACCTCGTTCCTGGTAATCATAATCGTCGCCATCGCGTTTCTTTACTTTTCGAGGAGAATATTCCGAAGCCTTTTGAAAAGCCAATCCGTAAGAGTGAACCACATCGTATTTTTCATACTCTGCGTCATAAATCTGATACTGCTTATATGGATTCTCGTTGTCGCACTTTCGTAGATTCACCGCAGCTTGGTAAATTATCATGACAGAAAAAGTTAATAAAACGAGCTTGTTACCGGAGTATGAATTGAAACCTGAAGAATATGTGCTCAGAGCGACAGATTATTACTACAGGGGAGAATTCGAGCGCGCGATCGAAGCCCTCGATAAAGCGACCGCGCTCGAACCAGGCTTCGCCGAGGCTTGGTACAACAAAGGGATAACGTTCTCGGTGATGGGGCGCCCGGAAGAAGAAATCAAGGCATACGATATCGCTGTGAAAATAAATCCGCAGTATGCAGAGGCATGGAACAATAAGGCGTCCGCTCTCGGAAGACTGGGAAAATATTCAGAGGCTCTTCAGGCAGCGGACAAGGCGATAGAGTTAAAACCGGGGCTCCCCGCAGCCTGGTGCAACAAAGGAGCGGCTCTCAGTGGACTGGGACGCGAGCTCGAAGCGATCGAGGCATACGACAGGGCGATTGCGATTCAGGAAAGTTACGCCGAGGCATGGTACAACAAGGCCGTATCGCTTCACAACCTCGATAAGCCAAAAGGTGCGCTCATGGCTTATGACAGGGTACTCGAGCTCTACCCCGACTATCCCGACGCGCTTTACAACCGGGCGGGGTTACTCCAAAAGACAGGCGCACGGGACCAGGCGGCTTCAGACCTCAAGAGAGCTATAGAGATCGAGCCATTGTATCGAGAAAAGGCCCTAGCGGATGACGATCTGAAAACGCTCCTCCCTTTATAAATCTATTATTTTCAATAAAAAATGCTAACCTTATCTTTTCCACTGGATTTAATAAGGAGGCACCCTGATGGCCCTTAACGCAAAAGAACTCACGGATCTCTCGAAAGAAAGCGTGAAAGCCCGAATGAATCTGGATAAAATTCTCGATTTTGTCGACCTCATAATAAAAAACTCCGAAGTTATAGAGGGGGACGTTCTCAAGGCCTGCGAAGAGATAAAAGAGCTCGCAGATAAAACGGGTCCTTACATCGACGATATTAAAAACCGGATTGAAACGGAGCTCGACAAGTTACCTATCGACCCCGAAGAAACGAAAGACGCGGCGGAAAAGCTCATGCTCTATCACGGAAACATACATCAGGTCATATCATGGGCGGACGTTCAAAAGAGCGCACATAAGAAAGACTCCTACTGGTGGCGCTATTGGGTTGAGGTGCTCGAGAACGTGATGCAGATAGAAACGGCGAAGCAAGCAAGCGCAAAAGAATAACAAATATAGGGGCGCAATTTCCCGTGCTTTCTTATGTATACCTGAAAATGGGAATAATCTCTTTAGATACCGTCTCAATCATCGAAAAAATTTCCTCAACGTCTTCGGCGTCAGGGTCGAGAACTATATGAGTCACGCCTGACTCTGTATATAGTTCCACAAAATCCGCGATCTCGCTCACATTGCCCCTCAGTGAACAGGCAGGGCTCTCGGCACTCTTACCGGCGTGTCCCATTCCTCCGGCTTCGGTCTTCAGAATCTTCAGCCTGTTCCTGACGGAGAACGTGAATCCGCTTAAATCCCTTCCCGCTTTCCTCGCTATAGTCTTAACCGAGGTTCTTCCCTCCCCCATATCCTCGGGGCTTATCCATGTCGGCTGCCATCCGTCCCCGAGCAGCGCCGCTCTTCTCAGAGCAGGCCCACTCGATCCACCGACCCAGATAGGTGGCCGCGGTTGCTGAATGGGTTTAGGATAGAATCTTATTCCCGAAAAGGAGCAGAATTCGCCGTTGAACTCAGGATCGCTACTTTCCCAGAGTGTCTTTATCGCGTTGATATATTCTCTGTTATTCTGCCTCTCGCGTCGTACTGCGCTCCCAGCGCATCGAACTCCTCCCTCAGCCATCCGGGTCCGACTCCGAAAGTCACTCTTCCCCTGGACAATACATCGAGAGTGGCGACCATCTTGGCAACGACCACGGGGCTTCTGTAGGGAAGAATTATCACGCTCATCCCTATGCGGATTTCCGATGTCACGGCGGCGATATAAGTAAGAAGTATGAAGGGGTCGTAAAAACATTCGCTAAACATCCCCGCGCGTTTTGATGGTATTACAACGTGGTCGCTCGTCCATACAGAATCGAATCCCGCCTGCTCGGCTGCCTTTGCAATTTCTATATTGGAGTGCGCGTCAGTATTGAGCCTTATAGGTAGACATATTCCGAATTTCATCTCGTGTAATTAGGTCAATGTAATTTACTGGAATACCTAACCGACTACTCCGCTAAATGCACAAGCGAGAGCAGCACTAGTTAATTGGAACAAAAGTTTGCGAACTATGAGGCACTGGTTTAATTCGCGGAAGCATATTCCACAGCCAGCTTAAGAACATCCTCGGCACAACCCCAGGAGAGTGTAAAGCCCGCCCCGCCGTGTCCGTAGTTATGTATTACGGTACGGCCGCCGGGAAGCTTTTCCGTCTCTAGCCTGACTTCCGTCCTCCCGGGCCTGAGACCGACTCTATGACCGATGACCTCTGCGCCCGCTAGCGCGGGCTCGATCGTCATGCACTTCTTCAGAATCTGATCCGACGTGTCGGGATCGATGTTAAGGTTCCAGTCATTTTCTTCCGCGGTCCCCCCGAGAATGCAGTCTTCATTACGGGGTACTATGTAGATAGGCGCGAGCCTGCCGGATTCGACACTTACGACCCGCTTCAGACCGATATTACTCACCCTAACGATCTGACCGCGGATCGGAAAGGTATTTCCGTCGCCGCATAATTTCCCCCCACCGAGACCCGCGCAATTGACCACGAGAGTCCGATCCAAGGATAATTCTTCCAATGAATCCGCTTCTATATCGAGCTTTTTGATCTCTCCACCCAAATCGGCATAACTTTTAAGAAGATATTTCATATATGCCGGGGTTTCTATGCGCGGCACTACCGTGACAAACCCGTCGACATAACCCGGGGGAAGCTCTTCAGACGCGGCCCTGCGGTAAGACCTTACAGCCGATCCCCAGAAGGGGTCTTCCACATGTTGATCGAATATTTTAAAAAGCTCTGTCATTGAAATACCACTTTCGGGCAAGAGAGTCAGATCCTCGAATTTCTCGTACGAAAACTCCGCCCATTTGAGCACACTGTCTTGGGGAGCGACCTTATAGGGATACCAATAAGCGGGAGCGATGTCTGACGTCGTGTGCGGAGGAAAATTGAATGCGGCTATCCTGACATTGAAACCTTCTTCAAGCAGCCTAATACCGCAGGTGAGACCCGATACACCTGAGCCTAAGACGATAGCTTTTATTACGCCCATGCTTTAATTATACTCCGCCCCGCGCCTGCCTGACCATCTCCACAATTACTTCCCTTGCCTGTTCCTTGTTCCCTACTTCCCTTATGAAACCGACCCGGCGGCTGAATACCTCCGAGCCCGATCTAAGGCGCACATGGAAGCCGAGCCTGTCAACCGACGTCATAGCGGCTTCCTCGGCATCTATACCCGCGAACTTCTTCCCGAGGATTAAGAGAGCGCCGGCGTGGTCTTCGTTCATATGTCTGATAATCCCTTGAGAGTCGTCCGCGAGCGGATCGACTTTTGCCGTGTAATAATCCTCAGCGGTCACCCACCCCATCGCGCCGAAACCGCCTACGAAGTATATATCGGCGATTTCCAGACGGTAGAAAAAGAAATCGTCGAAGTCGACCCAGTAGCTCGCGTTCCTGTAGCGTGAAAGGTAGAGCTCCCTGGCCTCTCCAGTCTTGCCCTCAGACACTTTGGACACCTCACCCATGAGTGTAACGCGCGAAGCGTCGAGCGGGTCACCCTGAGAGTCCGTCTGGGATATGAGGAGACTGGCATGCGGGTCGTGCTCTAAATTCTGTGTATGCACGGCCATTGTGCTGATGAGCAAAATCGGACGGCCCCTTACGTCAAGGCCGTAAGGCATGAGTGAGCCGAAGGGCGAGCCCGAGTGCTTTTTCGAATTCGTCGAAAGCGTCCCTACCTTGTTCCTGTAAACGAGTGTCCTTACGCGCTCGGCATAACCCGGTTCCGGCGAGGCCTCGCGGCCCTCGGAAGAATTCGTCCATCCGTGCTGTCTCGACTGAGTTTTCGACACTTTAACTTTCTCCGACAAACTCCGGGACTATCGAGATCGTTCCCGAAATCATCCTATACCGCCCTGTCTCACTTAAACATTCTTTTTTTCGAAACACGAATAACATTATACCTCACTGCAATACACCGTCTCTCTCAGACCGAATATTCACAGCTTTTCCGTAATCATATTTAATTCGATTATAATATCAGCCCATGGTCAAGTTCATAGATGAGGCGAAGATATACGTAAAATCGGGAGCGGGAGGCAGGGGCTGTGTCAGCTTCAGGAGAGAGAAGTATGTCCCGCGTGGGGGGCCGAACGGAGGGGACGGAGGCAACGGAGGGGATGTCGTTATTATAACGAACGAAAATATGTCGTCCCTGCTCGACCATAAATATAAGCAGCACTACAGGGCGAAAAGGGGCGAGCACGGAAAGGGAAAGGACATGCACGGTAGGAACGCCGAGAACCTCTACATTCCCGTACCGCTCGGAACCATAGTGAGGGACTTCAATACCGGTGAGACACTGGGAGACCTGACCGAGGAAGGAGAGACGGCTCTCGTGGCTAAAGGAGGAAGGGGCGGCAAGGGGAACGCGCGCTTTGCGACGTCGACGAATCAGGCACCGAGGACTGCCGAGCCCGGCGGAGAGGGCAAAGAGCGGACACTAATTCTGGAGCTGAAACTACTCGCTGATGTCGGCATAATCGGCTTCCCGAACGCGGGTAAATCGACTCTGATATCCAGGATTTCGGCGGCCCGCCCCAAGGTAGCCGATTACCCGTTCACGACCCTCATGCCCAATCTGGGATTAGTAAGCTATGGAGAGGGAAAAACGATTATTGTAGCAGACATACCGGGCATAATTAAAGGTGCTCATGAGGGTGCCGGATTAGGCATCCAATTCTTGAAGCATGTCGAGCGCACGAAACTCCTCATTCACCTGCTCGACCTTTCCCCGATTACAGGTAGAGAACCGGTAGATGATTACGAGACGCTTAACCGCGAGCTCAAAGCCTACAGCAAAGAGCTTTCAAAGAAACCCCAGATCGTAGCTCCTAACAAAATCGATATAACGGAATCCAGGGAAAAATTGACGGATATCAAAAAGTACTTCGTCAAGAAAAAAATCAAGATTTACCCTGTATCCTCAGCGACCGGAGAGGGCTTAAAAGAGCTCATCCGCGAGACCGGAAAGAAACTCGAAGAGCTTGTCTCTAAAAATGAATAGGATAAACAATAAGTTAACAAGCAGACTTAAAGTTGTTTATCGATTCAGTTGCAGTCGGCCATTTTCCGGGCTTCCGGTCACTCCTATGAAACTTTTATTGAAATAAGGCACATACGACTTGAGCCGTTCGGAGATATCCCTGTCAGGGTCGACGGTTATACAAAGGACCTGCACGTTAGAGGATTTATCCCCGAGCGCTTCCATTACTTTATTAAGCTTTGAGAGGGTTATGGGACATACGTTAGGGCAGTTAGTGTAACCCCAATCTATGAGCACCTCCTTATCGCGAAACTCGTTGAGAGAAATAGGGTGCCTGTCCTGATCGACGAGCTTAAAATCCGGGGTCTATCTCTCGGGTAATTTCATATTTCATATATAGATAAGCGGCCAGCGCCCATCCTGTAAGCGCGAAAGCGATTATTAACAATAGAGGATGTTTCTTTTTCATGTCAGGCGAATTCCATAGATTATAACCCACAGCCGCAGAGCAAAGGAAGGCGTAGGAAATAATTGTGGCATCTACAAACGATTTCGATTAAACTCTGAAATAATGAAACCCGCTTTCGTAAATCTGACTGTTGCTCTGTTAATGCTTCTGGGAGGAGTTTCATACGCCGGGGACCGCGACGATTCCGGCAAATTCAGCTACAACAGTAACCAGGTACTGCACCCGGAATGGTACATCAAAATATCCGACTGGTCCTTTTATACCGCAGCGAGGGTGGCGATATTAAGCTCTGTCACAATTGAAAACACAGCCGACGTGCCTTATAAAGACATACGCGTAAAACTCATTTACACATCTTATTCGCATCCGAACGCCGGTATAATCGCGACGACTACTGGATTGGCACCCATCACGCTTCCGCCGAAAAGCAAGAGCACTTACTTGAAGAGGGGACTTACTATGGGGGCGGGGAACCAGGATTACAATGTAAGCGACATCCAGGTAATATCCGCGACACCGATAAAAGATTGAGCATAAGTGAGTTAAGAAATCGCAGGGAGTATATTAATTCGCAAATAGGGAAATTATGAGAAAATCAATACCCGCTTTATTGCCAACTTCTCACTCACTTTTTTTTGCAGCCGTTGTCTGCATTATTTCCATCGGCGGCTGTTTCGTCACGGCAGCCGCTTCGGCCTATTCTTCAGGCTCTGACAAACCGGCTATTCAATACGACGAAAATGACATCGCGCCTCCTCCGGTACCAGATACCCCGCAAGCACCCGGATCCGGGTATATTCAGGACAATGCACTATCTCCGAAAAACGTAATTTTCGATCCCGCCCCGCCTATAGAACAGACAGAGCACTATATTATAGAGTCCGAAGATGAAGAGCCACAGCCAGAGGAAGACCAGCAGCAGTATTATCCCGACGCTAACAACCCTGAATATTATAACGATCGGAAGGAGCTCCTGGCGGATAACACAGGCCCTCTCGTAGACGAGACGGATCCCCTTGTAGAGCAGGAGGATCCGTTGGTCGACCACCCCTCCCCCCTCGTTTCCCAGCCCGAAGCGCTAGTCGATCAGCCATCACCTCTAGTCGATCAACCGGACGCGCTGGTCGATCAACCTTCGCCTTTGGTCACTCGTCCGCAACCACTCGTAAACCAGCCCGCCCCACTAGTGAAACAGCCAAGCCCCCTTGTAATGGAGCCCCCGGCCCTGGTAGATCATCCGGCTCCGCTCGTGAATATGCCATCGGCGCTCGTTAGCCAGCCAAGCCCACTCGTCAATATGTCTCTGCATATCGTGCACTGAATAAGATCTTGAGGCTGTAAACAAGACAAGAGCTGCCGGGCCGATATCAGGCCTTATTGACAATCCCGAAAAAGAACCATGTAACAGGTTGTTGAGTTGTCAGGGTAGAACCTATGAAAAAATCCGTAAAGAGAGTTTTATCAAAAACTAATATGATATTATTATTGGCTCTGTTGAGCCTGACAGCATACTGCACATACGCAAGCCCCGCACGCGCGCGGTATACTTGTTCAGAGAAAGAAAAACTACGGGTACAAGACGATTACACCAACCTTGCACCCCCTATGAACCCCGATAGTTCCCAGGAAGCTGAGCCCAGATACCTAGACGATCCGGCTTTCTCACCAGGAACTATGACATCCGAACCCGATTCGGGAATCATAGGAGCGGAGCCATGAACAGAGGGAGATGACGATTCACTAAATGAACCCGACGCGGAAGTCGAAGAACCCTCTCCCACGGTTAACGGGGGCGAGACCGATCTCAACAAACCTCAACCGGACGTCGAAGAGCCTTTGCCTCTCGTAAACCAGGCACAACCACTCCTGGAACAACCCGTAACCGTAGTACCCGAGGGCATACCTCCGGGGGATGCGGAAACAGGCGGTAATAATTCAAAATAGTAGTAATTCCCTACAAACCTGTTACATTCTCATTACACCCGAAGAAAGACTAGAAGGAGGTAAGAGATAGTGTTATTCGACAGGAAAATCTCTTTTAGCGATTCGAAGCAGGAAGAGTGGAATTTTCTCAAATCAAAAATAGGAACGGGCATAGAGCTGCCCCTGCCCGATTCCGAGCGCTGGTTTCACGCGCATGTGGATGGGGACGACATCATTGTGGAGAGCGCCAAGTTAAACGTACGCCCGATTATGATCTACGACACTATAAGAATTGACTTTAATGAATTCAATATCGTCGCCCGACACTATAATAACTTCCTGGAGCTGCAAGTGCGAACGATGAGCGATACCCACGAAGTGAGGGATAAAGTGAAAAACCTGCGTTATGTCTTCATGCTCATATACCACATGTTGTGAGTCTTAACTACAACACCTGCTGACGTCCGCTCGAGCATTAACACTGATACACTATTAATAATGTAAGGAATCACACTATGCTCCCGGGAAATTACAATGAGCTGATGTCCGAATACAACAAATGGATGGATGAAAAGATTTACAACGCATGCAGCGCTATACCGGACTTACAGCGGAAGAAAGATATGGGTGCGTTCTTTAGATCGATCCACGGCACACCGAACCATATCTACTATGGAGACATGGCCTGGCTTGAAAGACTCAGCGACAATAAATTTACACCCAGAATTTAGGCGTCGATATCTTCGTTGATTTTAACAACCTTAGAGCCGTTCAGGAAAAAATAGACCTCGAATTGATAGAGTGGGCCAAGACACTGACCCCTGAATACCTGAACAGTGAATACAAATTCACGAGCAATGTAGACGGAATAACGAGAACGCTTCCGAGATGGATACTCGTAACTCACATGTTCAACCATCAGACTCACCACCGCGGTCAGGTAACGACTCTGAACAAGCAGCTCGGAATCGATCCGGGGATCACGAACATACCGTGGCTTCCGTGTCTCCGGGACAGACACTAATTGCGAAGAAAAGATTAAATGACCCGACTATTATGTCGTCATATGGTGCCGTAATCCCTCCGGTATTACTAGGTTAAAACGGCTCACTCCGTCAGCCGATAGACTAATACAATTGGAATAACTGAGGAAATACTTCCTAGAGGGACAATCGTATAACTTATTTCGTTACCTAAATGTAATCTATTCAAAATAGCATGTTCCCATGCCGCCCTCTTCCTCAAAGGTATGCTGACAATAGCAGATCCCGATCTCGCCGCAGTCATAGGAAGTATTGCATTTCTTTCCCTGATTGCAGTCGTAACACTTCACGGGTCTTGAAGTGAGATAAAAGCTCGCCGCCGGAGGGTATCAAAAGAAGCACGGCAAAAAATAAATTCCTCATTTCGTCGCCGCCTCTCTATATATCTGCGTCATTAGCCGGAGCTTCTAGACCTTCTCCAGAATCTTAGCATCAATACGAGACCGGACGTAAGAAGGAGGAACGGGAAATCTCCATCACCGCCATCTGCTGAGGCAAGGGTGCATCCGCCGCCTCCGCTGCCACTCTTATTCTGCTCTCCACAGAGCGTGCCATTGACGTCGCACTGGGGCTTTATACCTAAATCCCTCTGCCTTTGATTAAGACCAAAGAGCGTTTCCTCAGTTTTGTTGTTCGCCCCGCAGCCACAAATCTGACTCGCACAGCAGCTGCATCCAACCTCTTCCTCGAGCTTCACGATCTCGGATATTTCACAGCCGTGGAGCCCCTCACACGCTACTTCTACAAGATTCCGGTCGTTACACTGCGAGGTGCATAAAGTCGCGTCGCACGTGTATCCGAACTGTACACCGTCCTCTCCCGTGCAGCTTTTATATTCGTCACAAACCTTGCCGCAATTTACGTCTTGCGGAGGAGTCGGGATATCCGATGAAACAAGAGGACAGCCGCCGAGCGATTCAGGTGCGTCGGGTATACAGCCGCTTGACGGAGGCGTGGGGATAGTTCCGGTTACATTGGGGTTATACGCTGCCGACCATACGAGACCGTCATCGAGGACGCATGACTGTTTGTTGAGTCCCACCTGATAAGGTCCGTCGTACGTCGGACATGAGCATTCGACGATACCTTCCTCGCCTGTCCTCTTGCACGGCGCCGTCATACACCCCGCATAGAGGGACTGCTGGCAGTTTGTATCACCTATACCTTCTTCGGGGACGCAATCGAAGCTGAAAACGGAGATAACGTCTGATGCGGGAATAAAGCTGCCTGTATTTATAGACGTGCATACGGGAGCCGAGTTAGCCGTCTGACAGCCGCTTCCGTCGGCTCCGCATACGTCCACGGTATTGAGATACACATTCAGGTCCAGTATAGCGTTAATGTCCACGAAATATTTCCCATAGGCGATTTCGAAGCACTTACAATTTGCGAATGTCCCGTCGCCCGTGAGCTCGCAGGATTCGGGCCCCGGACCCGAGTAATAGCACAGAGCAAACGGTCCTCCCTCACAGGGTACAAAATTCGAAGGCTCGAGTAAAATGTCGGCATATGCGGGACCGTAAGGGGTAGTCATTAAATTGTTCGGCACGAAATTAAAGTCCGCGTATGACGGCGGATTAAAGAAAAACGGGGTCAGTACCAGAGAAACTAAGAGAACTCGGACAGAATTCATATTGGAACCCTCCATATTAACAGATTGTGAACTTATTTACTAAACCATCAGGACATCATCGCGATCTATTTTGAGTAGAATATTATTTTCAATTATTTAGCGGACA
This sequence comes from Thermodesulfobacteriota bacterium, assembly GCA_044451425.1. Classification (GTDB taxonomy): domain Bacteria; phylum Desulfobacterota_D; class UBA1144; order Nemesobacterales; family UBA2774; genus 2-12-FULL-53-21. The sequence continues at coordinate 50 of JBIOKC010000036.1, read as the reverse complement.
TTTCCCATTTGATTTCTGGCCCACGACCAGCGTGAGCCTTTTTCTTGAGT
>JBIOKC010000035.1:0-14322 GCA_044451425.1 Thermodesulfobacteriota bacterium | reverse complement strand
TTACGAAACCAAAAAATCTTGATCAAATGCTTGAGATTGCATCTAAACTCGCTATGAATTTTGAATTTATAAGTGTTGATCTTTATACCAATGGTTCTAGTATATTTGTAGGAGAACTAACAAATTGTCCTGGTGATGGTCAAGGAATTTTTTTGCCAAATGGTTCAGAAGAAGAAGTTTCAAAAATTATATTTTCAATTGAATAAATGGGCGTAGTAAAAAGACCGAATAAATCCAGGAAAGGTCAAAGGCAATACTGGTACTTCCGCTACCGCATGAACGGTAAGGATGTATGGGAAAGTTCGGGCTATACAATCCATGACAAAACGAAGCGAAATATCCGGGCATGAAATCCCTTTTATTGTCGAAGGGGGTTATCTGCCTGAGCTCGCGTATCGAGAACCCGAGGTTCTCTCTTGCTGTCCGATTCGCGTGGAGGATACGGAGGGTCTCGCCGTGGATCAGGTAAACCTCGCAGTCTACGCTGTCAAGAATGCGTAAGATATCTTGAAAATTCTGTTCGATCTCGGTGACATTACCGAGCGGCTTCTGCCCCGAGTAAATTTCTGTCCTAATTGCGGTTTCTCCTTTCACCGGACTGCTTTTCAGCTGAGAACTTCACGCGCTGGACTTCTGATCGGTCTCTCCGGTTTAGGGACCCTATCCGCTTTTTTGCGGTCTTCATCCTGTACATGTTCTTGTCGGCGATGTCGACGAGCTCTTCCGCGCCGAGTTTGCATCCAAGCGTGTATTCGGCCAGCCCGTAACTGTACTCTATCCTGTAAGGCTTGGAGGTCTTCGCGTTTTTACTGTCGACCGAGTCCTGAATCCTTTTCAAGACCGCATTAGTGCCGTCGAGGGAGATTTCCTGAAGGATCAGCAGTATTTCATCTCCACCGAGCCTGCACATTATATCCGATTCCCGGAGTGCGTTGCGGAGCATGCTGACGAAGCCGATTATAACCCTGTCCCCTTCCTGATGCCCGTATCGGTCGTTTACGATCTTGAGGTTGTCGAGGTCTATGTAGCAGACTGTAAAGCTGCACCCGTGCCTCGCGCAGTATTTCATCTGCCTGTGCACCGACTCGAGACCGGCCTTTCTGTTGAGGATTCCCGTCATGGGGTCGGTGACCGAGAACCTCTTCGTCTCGAGCTCCGCGAGCTTCCTCCTGGTAATATCTGTGTGAGAAATCACGGCCCCCGTGATATTACCGCCCGATTTCAGAGGGGTCACGTACAGGAGGAACCATCTCCTGCCTTTCCCCGAGCTGGAGGGGTACTCCATCGTGTATATGTCCTTCTCTCCCTCTAGGACGTATAAGATATTCTTCCATAAGCGCGTTGACTTCGAGTTTGCGGCCGAATTTTTCTTCAGCATATTGAGATAGTTTGCTCCCAGTCGAGGTCGGGCGTCAGGGCCGCCTGCGTCTACAGTACCGTGGTTCTTCCATGATCTGTTTGTAGCGACTATCACCCCTGAAATATCGAGCACAGCTATATGCTCGGGCAGAGAGTCCAGAACCGATAGCACGGTATCAAATGACGGATTGGTGGGAACAGGATACCTGCCGGATTCTTTCTTTCTCAGAGCGTAATGACTCGTTCCGTTAAATTTCTTGCTCATAATTTCTTTTCTCATTGTCCGTAACCGGTTTCATTTATTTAATAATAGACCTCCGGCTTAATACATCTACGTATCCTCCCGTTCGTTCGGATGTCCACGTTTGTAAACGGTCTCCACGCCTGCGTATAATTCCTCCGTCCGGCTGCCTGCCAGAGGGGACCGACGGGTTCACGGTTGTGGTCTGTATTCGACATCAGGAATTCCGGGACGGGTAACTCAGACGGCTCCAATGAGGGCCAGTGGTCCCTAAATTAATGTTCTTTTTCTGCTTTTTGGTTGTCTTCATCTTGTACATATTACTATCTGCTATATCCACGAGCTCGGACGCGCTATGTTTCACGCCCGGAGTATACTCGGCAAGGCCGTAGCTGAACTCCAATTTCCAATCTTTCAACAGTTTTTTATTTTTTCTTTCTACGAGGTCTTTTACCCTGTCGATAACGAGCGTGCACTCGTCGATCGTAGTATCGAGGAGCACCATGAGTATTTCGTCCCCGCCGAGCCTGCACAAAGCGTCGCTTTCCCTCAAAACTCTCCTTATGATGTTCACCGCGGCCCGGATTATCTTGTCCCCCTCTTTATGACCGTAGTTGTCGTTCACGTATTTAAGGTTGTCCAGGTCGATGTAGCAGACGACCAAGCTCCGTTTATGCCTCCTCGAAAGTTTAATCTGTTTGTGAATAAAATCGAGTCCCGCTCTCCTATTGAGTACCCCAGTCATCGGGTCTGTCACGGCGAGCCTCTTCGTTTCGATCTCCGCGGTTTTCCTCCTCGTTACATCCGTATGTATCACGACCGCACCTTTGATAACCCCTTCGGTCTTGAGCGGGGTCACTGAGAGCCGGAACCATATCTTTTGACCTCCCGCTCTGCACTGGTATTCGATCCAGAATTTTTCCCTATCGCCCATGAGCAAGGAACTTATAGCCTGGATAGCGCGCGTGAATTTTTTGTCTGCTCCGTACGCTTCCTTGAAGGCCCTCAGATAGTTTTCACCGACTGTGGCTCTGTCGAGGGACCTACGCCTGTTTTCCGACTGGAAATTGATCCAGGCCTTGTTTGCCGCTATTATCACGCCCTTCTCATCAAGCACGGCTATATGCTCGGGCAGGGAATCGAGTACCGACTGCGCCATGTGAAGAGGCGGCTTCTTTAGAATATTGACTGTTTCGTTTTGTTTCGTAAGCATTCCTGAGCACCAATAAACAGATGATATACCGTACGAAAAAATAAACCGCGCCTCCGTCTGCAGGGCTCAAAAATGCACAAAAAAACATACATCCTGCGGACGGAGCGGAGTCAATTTGAATTATACGGCCATTCGATTAGTGTTGGTTTTCATATTTTATTTGAATCGTACTCCTAATCCATATGAAATACGCTCTGAAGTGGGTAAGTGGATATTAAGGAGCAGAATAAAGATTATGGAGGAATCGCCCGCCGATGTGTGCGCGGACTGATGCCGGGAGCAATATGTTCTCGTCACCCGGCTTCCAATGACGGAAGGTCGATTAAATTGTGCCTGCAGCGCGTTACGGGATAAGCGCTTAGCCTATATTCTCACTTTCCTTTTCCGCTTCACCCGTCATAGGGACGAACCTTACGGGGGAAATCCTTTTTTCGTCGAGGCCGTCCTTCATTTTCGTAAGCAGGAGCAGGTCCTGCCCGTCGCTCTCGACAGGGATCACCATCTTTCCTCCTTCCCTGAGCTGTTTTTTGAGGGGCTCCGGTATTTCGCGCGGAGCCGCCGTAACTATAACGGCGTCATAAGGGGCGTGTTCTTCCCATCCGAGGGAACCGTCGCCGCTCCCTATAGGGAGCGGCGAATCGGTATAGGCGAGATCGGCCAAATGTTCCGGGACGAATTTGTGACGCGGCACGCTCCGCATCGCCTTCAGGACTTCGGGCATAGATATGCCCCTAAGCGCGATTTGATCCTCGACCATATCCAGGCGTCTTTGTCTGTAAAAGGCTCCGATGTCGGCTGAATTCATGACCCCGACTGCCATCAGGCATGATGAAAACAACAAAAGCAATAGCACCGGTTCCTCCGGTAATTAATTTTAATACGGAATATCCCTCTCTTCATATTTGTAAGTGCAATAATGATGCCAACTGGCGCACCTCTCATGTCGAGCGAGTTGAGAGCGAATTGAGTAAGAAACACAGGCGATAAGGGGAGTCCGCGCTCTTCGCCGAAGCGCTTGATATGCTTAAATAATCAGCACGGGAGTGAGGTTTTGTGGGCATCGCGCATATAGAAACTGCAATATTCCAAATTGTTCCGGGTACGTAATGATCGGTTAGTCGCGTAAAAAAGTTGTCGGTTTATGCGGCATACGACAGACTGGACAAGCGGGCTGAGGGCTGCCGTTATGGTACTCTTCTTTCACTGCTCTTTGCACTGCCGAGTTTCAGGAATAGAGGTGCGTCGGGACTATGGAACCTAAAAATATAATCATAACCCCTCTCGGGAGGCCTCTCCCGGGAGAGCTTGATATAGAGGTCGCCGAAAGGAAGGGTTCGGGACACCCGGATACCCTTTGCGATTACGTTACGGAAGGCATATCGAGGGCGCTCTCGGAATACTACGTCTCCGAGTTCGGGTGTGTCATGCATCATAACGTGGACAAGGCACTTCTCGTCGGAGGGGAGGCCGTGCCCGCATACGGCGGCGGGAAGGTCACACGGCCGATGGAGCTGATAGTGGCCGGGAGGGCTATAAAGTCCCGGAACGGAAAGGCGCTCCCGGTGGATGAGATTTCGGCCAAAGCAGCCCGCGGCGTAATCGGAAGCACGGTCAGGCATATAGATCCGGAAAGACACATAGCGATAACCGTTAAGTTAAGACCCGGGAGCCGAGATTTGATCGAGCTCTTCGGAAGGTTCGGAAGTGGCGAGGTGCCTCTGGCGAACGATACCTCATGCGGTGCGGGGTTTTATCCACCGGACAAGCTCGAGAAAACCGTCTACCGGGCGGAGAGGTACCTGAACGACCCCTCGACAAAGAGCGATTATCCATTCATCGGGGAGGACGTGAAGATAATGGGCATAAGGAGAGGGGGAGTGATTACGCTTACCGCCGCAATCGCGGTCGTTGACAGATATGTCTCCTCTCTCGGAGATTACGTTCAAAAGCTGGAAGCGGTGAGGCAGGCGGTCAAGAGGCAGGAATGGGTGGAGGGAGCCCGGGTGAGAATAAATACCGCCGACGATTACGAGAGGGGTAGCGTATATATTACGGTAACGGGAACCAGCGCCGAGCAGGGGGACGACGGTCAGGTCGGAAGGGGTAACCGGGTGAACGGTCTTATAACTCCTTACAGGCCCATGACCCTCGAAGCAGCCGCGGGCAAGAATCCCGTCAGCCACGTGGGGAAAATATATAATCTCTTCGCTCTGGAGATATGCAGGCGTATCGTGGATTCAGGCTATTGCGGGGAGGCGTCCGCCTTTCTCGTTTCGCAGATAGGCCGGCCTATAAACGAGCCTCAGGTCCTGGATATAAAGGTAAGTGCCGGGGCGGATATAGATTCGGTGAGACGAATTGCGGTTTCTATACTGGCCGAGATGCCCGTTATGTGGAAAAAGATTATCGGCGGCGAGTACGAGATAGCTTGATATCAGTCACCGCCTTGCTTCGTTGGCGGGGCGTTTTCGGGATCGGATTCGTATCCGAGATCGACTAAAGCTTTCAATACACTGTCCAAAGTATCGGAATTATTCCCGGCCATATTCTCTTCCGCTGCGACTTCGAGTTCCCTCGCGTCGTATTCCCATCTGCGGAGGACCTCTACCTTTTGCTCCCGCGAGAGATCGGCCGCTTTGAGGACGTCTTCGGGCTTTACGAAGACACTAGTCGGATCGAGCATAGCTTTATCAATATCCGTCATCGTGGAATTAAGTATATACACCGGGCCTCGTGACTACAATGACCCTCCGTTAGAATACAGGGCCTTCATTCTCGATAACGCTCGCGACATCGGCGATTTCCTTCCCGAGGAGTCTTATTATATCGTCGAGAGTTATGATCCCCTTCAGGTTGCCGTCCATGTCCACGACGGGAAACCTCCTCACTGCGCTCTTCCTTATCTGGTCCAAAGCCTCGAGTAGCCCCATGTTATCCCTGAGCGTGAGGACGGGATTTTGCGTCATGATTTCCTCGATCGGAGTCCTCACGGGATCCAGACACCTGTTTACGACTCTGAGCGCTATATCCCTGTCGGTTACGATACCGAACTTGTCGCTCCCTCCGTTCACGATGACGCTCCCGATATTCTTGTCCTCCATAATCTTCGCGACCTCGCTCACGGTAGTACCGGGCTCTACCGTCACTACGTCTCTTCTGCACATATGTCCGATACTCATAAGATCACCTCCCCTAGAACTTTATTAAATAAACGCGTACTTCCCCTTCTAGTATAAAGTAGCAATCTCTATGCCATTATGCCCTTCCGGGGTTCATGCGTATCTCCACTATTTATATTGTATATTATTTATTCTCTCGAAGCCGGAAACACAAATAGTGTCAGAATGTAGTACAGATTGCCGATTAAATCCGTATCGATAAATTATCGCAGCCGTCCGTTATTTCAGGCGGTTTTTTGCTATAATCTGCCGAGCCGGGTATTCTATAATAATCAAAGCTAAACTCATATGCGGTAAATATTTAACGATCTTCAGAAAAACGGACATCGGTTACACCGCAGTCTGCCCTGATCTCCCGAGCCTTCGAATTACCGGCAGTACCCTGAAAGAGTCCGAGAGACTTGTCAATGAATCGATAAGCACGTATATTCGCAGAGCGGATAGTCTCACGAATGACCGGTCCGCATTTGTGAGGGTAAGCAAGCTATGGAAGGACGTGGTCGAGCCGGCGGTGAGCGAGATAGGGAAAAAAGCGTCCAAAAACGGATGGGAAATCAGCACATTCGAGAACAAGAGCGGTTTCAATCAGATCAACAGGTTCAACAGGTCTTGCTCGATACGTACGGTCAGAGATGCCCAAACGACTAGGAAACTGACTATAGGCTGGCGGGCGGGATCTGTTGCGTTTTCCTATGGCAATAGCTTGGCCGTTACCGGATGGAAGGAAGTCCCTCACTCCCTCGTAAGCTTCGATTCTCTGGTTGAAGATTTAATGGAAAGATTGTTGGTTTGAAAAACAGGGGCAACTCTCCGATTGTCTGCGAAGTGTGTCGGCATCGTTTTTTGTGAAGCTGTCCGTTTACTGCCGGGCTCGATGCGGAGCATTCGGATTTGTGTCTTTCTATTTCTTGATAGTGTATAATAATTCGGGTCACAAGTTATTGTAGGGGAAGATTTAGGGATATCTTGCATCCGCCTCTGTGAAGATTTGTGAATCAAAAGATTTATTAAAGGAGATTTTAATGCAAGGTAAGAAACTTTATATAGGAAATCTGGCCTACAATACGACCGCTGAAGAGTTAAAAGAGCTTCTGTCGCAATATGGTACGGCTACGGATATCCGCGTTATCGGCGATAAGGGTTTCGGATTCGCCGAAATGGCCACACAGCAGGAAGCGGAGAAGGCAAAGGACGCGCTTGACGGCTACGAGTTCAAAGGACGCCCGCTCAAGGTAAACGAGGCGCGCAAGAATACCGGCAAGCCTAGCGGCGGCAGGCCGGGCGGTGGCGGATATGGCGGCGGCGGTGGCGGATATGGCGGCGGCGGCGGATACGGCAAGAGAAGATAATAGCCGCCGTTACGCGGACATGAGATAGTTATTTCACCTTCCGCTTTACTTGCTTCTCGCAGTTATTATTACCGGAGACTGTTATTCGGACGGTGACTGAGGAGACCTGCTTCAGGAATCGATGGCTGCATTACGCCGGGTGCCGGAATGTGCAACTATGAATACGCGCTCTTTATCGCCGTAAGCTGCGGCCACGCGGCTATGGCGGATAGCATGATAGCGCGCGGTCACTGAGGCCTGCGGCTGCGGGAAATAATCGGGAACTACCTGAGCCGCGATCATTGGCTGAAACGGTTAAGCATGATCGTGACCTGAAAGAAGCCACGTGGTCTTCTTTAACTGTGAATTTTAATACCAAGTTAGCAATATTTTACGTTCATCCTGCAGGGATAGCTTCTTGATAGCCCGTTCTTCGAAAAGTTTAACGGCACTGTAAATCTTGTAGTATTCCTCTCCGAATGCATCTTTCAGGACCCGGTCTTTATCCAGTTTCCTTAATGCGGCGGAAACGGATGTCGGAAGAAGCTCGATGCCGAGTTTTTTCATTTCCGCCTGTGTATATTTCGCGGGATCTCTTTGAACCGGATCAGGGAGTCGTAGATTTTTTGTAAGCCCGTCGGCCCCTGAAGCGATGATGCCTGAAAGCGCGATATACGGGTTTGCGGAGAAATCGGCTGTCTTGAATTCGAATCTTTCGGGGCCGTCTCCGTAGGGATTGTGAGGTACCCTTACGTCGGCTTCCTTATTATAAATGCCCCATACCTTGTATGCTCCACTCCATGCCTGCGGACGAATTCTTCAGAATGAATTGGTGGTAGGGGTTGTCATGGCCATAAGGCTGGGCAGGTGATCGAGTATGACCGCGAAAAATGCGCGCCGTCTTTCAATAAATTCCAGGGGACCTTTTTATCTCCAAGCACGTTTTTGTCCTTAGACCAGAGGCTGATATAGAAATGACAGCCGCTGCCGCTCGAGTCTTCGAATAGTTTGGGCACGAACGAAGCGATCAATCCGTGATAGTTCGCCACAGCTTTAATTGTCTCGCGGGAGTATATAAGCCTGTCCGCGATACTCACGGGATCTGAAGTACCGGAGGGAAAACTCGTGCTGACCGGGACCCGATTCGACGTTGTAGGTCGAGATTTCGATTCCCTGTGCGAGAAGCTCATCGGTAATTTCATCTATTAATTGACGGACCCTTTTGAAGGCGGAATTCTGCGCATAGAGGTCGTGGTCGATAGGGACCGGGAAATGCTCGACGTTCGAAATATAGTCGTTGAGATGGAAAAAGAAAAACTCGATTTCGACTCCGACTTCGATTTCAAACCCGGTCTCGCTTAAATTCATTACGGATCTTCTTAACATTTCGCGGGGGCAGAGCTCCCATGGACTGCTGTCCGAGGCGAGATTGCCTATGACAAGCGCATGGCCCGAAAGATATTCGGGCAGGACGAGCGTGGACCAGTACGGAATAAGACATATTTCCCTTACCGGGTCGAGCCCGGCTTCCGGTACCGGCGCGTCATATACCACAGGCATAGCCTGCTGAACGACGCTGACGGTCAGCCTTCTTTCTATTCTCGAGATAAAATCGTTATTAAACCCGGTGTTGTTTTTGCCTTTTGAAACGTCTATTAACACGCTTGGAATGTATATGGCTTTGGATCTTATTAAGTTGGCGTTGTCGCACCACAGTACCGTCAGGAATCTGATCTTGTTTTGTTTGAGTATCTCCGCGGTCTTATCTCTATTTCTCATAGGCTTCGATGGAACAAATATACTTTAAAAATCAGCCGATTGCCCTTGGCCTCGAATACTTGTCGGCCGGTGTATTGAGTAATATTTTCAGCCCCTATTTGAATATTTCTTCCCATGGTTTATTTTATTTCCCGTATCGATTTAAACATCCGCATACTAAAAAGAGATAATTAGTTATGGCAAAAATAGACGAAATAGCGGCCGACGTATTCCGCATATCTATAACCTATAAGGAGATAGGACTCCAGTTCAACCACTTTCTCATCAAGGACGATGAGCCGATGCTTTTTCACGCCGGGCTTAATTCCATGTTCGACGATCTCCGCGAAGGTGTAGCGAAATTGATAAAGCCCGAAAGCCTCCGCTGGGTTGGGTTCAGTCATTTCGAGTCCGACGAGTGTGGCTCTCTCAACAGGTGGCTCGATATTTCGCCCCGGGCCAAGGCGGTCTGCTCGAGTCTGGGAACCTTAGTAGGCGTGCACGACTTCGCGAAACGCCCCGCAAGAGGCATGAACGACGGCGAGACGCTCAAGACCGGAAAGAAGAGCTTCAGATTTTGCTCGACCGCGCACCTCCCCCACGGCTGGGACGCGGGGGTATTCTACGAGGAGACGGGCGGTATTCTCTTCTGCTCGGACCTCTTCACCCACTTCGGCGAGGTCGAGCCTCTGACGAAGTCGGACGTCGTCGGGCGCGCAAAGGATTCGCTCATCAACATGCAGTCGAGCCCCTTCGCTTATTATATACCCTATACCCCGCAGACGAAGGGCATATTGAGTAAACTCGCCGCTCTCGACACGAAGACGCTCGCAATAATGCACGGATCGTCCCTTCACCGGGGACTGCGGTAATGCCCTCTTGGAGCTCTCTTCCGTAATAGAGGAAATCCTCGGGTAACGACATATCGTTAGAAGCGTGCCGGGTTAACCTGCAAAAGACGCCGCCGATTGAGGATTAGAAGGGCTTCCGGCCACCGCGTTTCGGATAAGGAGCTATACCGGAGCATAAATCAGTATCAGCCGGGGATAATCAACAAAGTGAGCGAATAGCTTATTATCACGGTCACTATCCCAAGCGCTATACCCTTGATTACTTCCTTTGTGTCGGTTTTCAGATAGTAGAGGGAATATATCATGACGCACCATACCAGTGTCGAAAAAATTGTGAAGGGCAGGGCTTTATAGAAAAGTGATGTGAAGACAACGAGAATAAACCCCCTGGCTATATGGAGGTTCGAGCCCTTGACGATCTTCGATAATAGGAAAAGCGCGGGTAAGGCGATCACGACATGATAAATAAAAGATAAATAACCGCCTATGGTCGACCTTACTATGACTAACAAATAAAACGGCAGCCCGCCGAGCGCGATGAGGTCCCTCGCTATCTCATCCTTCGTATTCCCGGATAAGCGCAGCGAATCTTTTGTTATCATTTTCAATCCCCCTTTTCACATAGTTCAATTAATCAGGTTTGACTTGCGCGCCGCTAATTACATCATAGCTTATATATCGTTAGTTATCCCGAATATTAAGCCTTGCCCCGGCATGTAGATATCATTAAAATGTTAATATATAAACATTCAAGGGAGGTATGCTCATGGCCAGGGTTAAATACATAGAAGAAGAGAGTACCGATAACCCCGTAATCAAGGAATCGTTCGAGAGGATGCGCCTCAAGAGGGGCAAGGTCACGAACATCTACAAGGCGCTCGCACACAAGCCGTCCATACTCGGCACGATCGGCCCGTTCGTCGCGGCCGTGCAGCAGCCGGACGAGCTCGACGCGAAGCTGAAGGAGAGAATAATCTTGAGGGTGTCGAAGCTCAACCGCTCCGCATATTGCTGCCACGCGCATGAGCAGATAAGCACCAAAATGGGTTTCTCGAAGGGCGAGATCGACGAGATGAATAATCCGATGAGCGCCCATATCAGCGACGCCGATAAGGCCGCGCTCAGGTACGCGGATGCCCTCACCGTAAATCCTGGAAGCATCCCCGACGAAGTGTACGAGAACCTGAACAAATACTACAGCGAGTCGCAGATAGTGGAAATCACAATGATCGCCGCTCTATACAATATGATTAACAGGTTCAACGAGGCGCTCAAGCTCGAACCCGAGGAGTATTGATAACGGTCCCGCTGGGCGTATGATTTCTCTAACGCCGCGCGGCGTCGGATTAAAGGCAGACGGGCTTATTCATGTCCGGCTGAATGAATGCGTACCCTTTATCGCTCTCACAATCCGGCTCATTTCAGGTCTTGAGCCTGTATCCCGTCTTGAATATCCACCACACTAACGTAACGCATATGGTGAGGAACAGGAGTGTCATACCCAGACTGACGACCACGTTTACGTCTGAGACGCCGTAAAAGCTCCATCTGAAACCGCTTATGAGGTAGACGACCGGATTGAACAGCGTGATCTTCTGCCATACCGGCGGAAGCATTTTGATCGAATAAAAACTTCCGCCCAGGAACGTAAGCGGCGTGACGATCATCAGCGGCACGATCTGCAGCTTCTCGAAGCCGTCCGCCCAGATGCCGATTATGAAACCGAAGAGGCTGAACGAGACTGCCGTGAGAACGAGGAAGCCCAGCATCCATAACGGGTGCGCGATACCGTAAGGGACGAATAACCTTGCCGTAACGAGGATGAGCGTCCCCAGTATTATGGATTTCGTGGCCGCGGCGCCTACGTAACCGATTAGTATCTCGATGTATGAGACGGGCGCCGAAAGGACTTCGTATATTGTGCCCGCGAACTTGGGCAGGTAGATGCCGAAGGATGCGTTCGAGATGCTCTCGCTCATGAGCGTAAGCATGACGAGGCCCGGAACTATGAAGGCGCCGTAGCTTACCCCCTCTATCTCTCCCACCCGCGATCCGATCGCCGCTCCGAACACGACGAAGTATAAAGACGTCGAGAGTATGGGTGACGCGATGCTCTGCATCAGCGTGCGCCAGGTGCGCGCCATCTCGAATAAATATATTGAGCGTATTGCGTAGTGGTTCATCGTTTTTCACTAACGAGGCTGACGAAAATTTCCTCAAGAGAGCTTTCGCTCGAATGTATGTCCCTGAAGTCTATTCCGTGCTCGTTCAGACGTCTCATAAGACCGGCGATACCCGTTTGATCGCCATGAGTGTCAAAGGTGTAGACCAGCTCGTTTCCGTCCGGCGAAAGCTCGAGCGGCAGTCCAGTGAGTTCCCGAGGGATGGAGTTAAGAGGACTTTGGAGATGGAGCTTTAACTGCTTCTTGCCCAGTTTTTGCATCAACGCTGCTTTATCCTCGACTAAGATAATCTCGCCCTTGTTGATTATCCCTATACGGTCGGCTATGAGCTCGGCCTCTTCTATATAATGAGTCGTAAGTATTATGGTCACGCCGTTTTCCCTCATGCTCCTGACCATCTCCCACATGTCGCGGCGCAGCTCTACGTCAACGCCTGCGGTGGGTTCGTCGAGAAAAAGTATCTTCGGCTCGTGCGACAGGGCCTTTGCGATGAGTACGCGCCTCTTCATCCCTCCCGAGAGCGCCATGATCTTGGTGTCCTTTTTATCCCAGAGCGAAAGATCGCGGAGCACCTTTTCGATATAGGCCGGGTCGGGGGACTTTCCGAACAATCCGCGGCTGAAATTCATAGTAGCCCTTACCGTCTCGAACACGTCCGTGGTCAGCTCCTGAGGGACGAGGCCGATCTTGGATCTGGCCGCCCGATAGTCTGAAATAATATTATGACCGTCCGCGAGCACCGTGCCCTTGCTCGGGTTGACTATCCCACAAATGATGCTGATCAGAGTCGTCTTTCCGGCCCCGTTCGGACCCAGCAGGGCAAAGATTTCTCCTCTGCGTATATCGAGATTAATATCCTTTAGCGCCAGAAAACCGGACGCGTAGGTTTTGCTCAAATTTTTGACTGAAATAATCGTATGCACTGAAGTACCTTATATTTAGAAATTTTATATTGTAGCTGGTTATGAGCTTAAATATAGACAAGATTTCTACAATCCCCAGAGCTTTGTTCCTCGATTCTTGATTAAGTTTGCGGCTATGGTGTATACGGTACCTTTTTGTCAAGCGGGTTTTAAGTTGCAAATATGAATAGTAAACCACCCTGTTCCCGTCTTACGGTTAAAGAAAAATGACCGTATTTCTCAACTTCTAGTTAGTCTACTTCCTCGGAGGGGAGGTCAAAAAGTGTTGGGTGGTTTTTTAGTCAATCCAACAACTTCATGCATGGTCCTCATAAGTGTTCTGGATGTGTAAGGTTTATTTAAGAAAGCGGCCACAGTTATATTGCCGGATGTTAGAATTGCCTTCGTATCTATTAATCCGCTGACGGCGATGATTTTTATATCGGGATTGATCTTCTTTAATGCTCGGATGGTCGTGGAGCCTTCCATAATAGGCATCATCATATCCAGGATAACCGCCTTGATATTATCTTTGTTTTGGGCATAAACGCCTACCGCCTCTGCCCCGTCATCGGCTGTGATTGCTTGATAACCGAATGCTTCTAATGTTAATTTCGTAATATCGAGTACTGCTTCTTCATCATCTACAACCAAGACCAATTCTCCATTTCCCAAGGGCGTATTTCTGTCATAATCGTATGTCGCCTGTTTTGTTTCGTTTGTTTCAATAGCGGGAAGATAGAGTTTAAATTCGGTACCGAGTCCTTTCTTGCTTTGAACCGAGATAAAGCCCCCGTGGTCTTTAATTATCCTATAAGCTGTAGATAAACCCAGTCCCGTTCCCTTTCCCGGGTCCTTTGTAGTGAAAAACGGCTCGAACATCCTGTCCATTATTTCCGGTGCGATACCGGTTCCCGTATCGGAAACGGTAATAACTACATATGGTCCGGTATGAGCGTCTATATGAATTTGCGCGTAGTTCCGGTCGAGGTATAGGTTCTCTGCGGATATTTTTAATATTCCTCCGGTAGGCATGGCATCACGGGCATTGACACATAGATTCATCAGGACCTGCTGGAGTTGCGTGGATTCTCCCATGATATTCCAAAGATCGTTAGATATTCCAACGCTTATGTCAATAGATTTGGGGATTGTATCTTGTAGAATCTTTTTTGTTTCGGAAAGCAGGAAACTTGTCTGAAGAAGCGCTTTGTCGCCTCCGGCGCCTTTGGAGAATACTAGAATCTGTTGTATTAGACTGGCGCCTCGATTGGCGCATATCTCGATTGTATCGATCCACTTTAGGCT
>JBIOKC010000034.1:0-14384 GCA_044451425.1 Thermodesulfobacteriota bacterium | reverse complement strand
GGTTTAGAGGTATGAGCAAATCTACTTTTTACTTGCACCTGAAGGAGTGTGAGTTTAGATATAATTATAGAGATGAAAATATCTATAAAATCTTGCTCAGTTACCTCAAAAAATATCCCCTGTGCTAGTCATGACCCAAAAATAATTTTCATCTGTACACACAATTCCGCAAGGTCGCAAATGGCAGAAGGATTATTAAGGAATTTATACGGAGACAGGTTCGAAGTTTACAGCACCGGAGCGGAGCCTTCTCGTGTTCATCCCTACGCAATTAGGACAATGAAAGAAATCGGTATTGATATTAAGGGACATATATCAAAAGACCTCGAAAGGTTTATGAACATGGATTTCGATTACGTAATTACGGTATGCGACCGGGCGAATGAGACATGCCTCGTGTTTCCCCGAGGCAACAAGCATATTCATAAAGGATTTACGGACCCCTCTAAATTTAGGGGCAAGGACGAAGAGATAATGACCGGCTTCAGAACGGTCAGGGATGAAATAAAATGCTGGATTGAGTCCGAGTTCGGAGCGAATTAGCCGTTCTCGAATCTCCGCTCAGAATCACCAGCCGAGAGGAATATGGTCAGACTAGAAGAAGAAATAAGCAAACTGAAAAAAATGCTCTTCGAGATGGCAACCTCAGTCGAAGAGATGATAGCTAAGAGCATCAAAGCTTTAAAGGACCAAAACATGATCATGGCCGAAGAGGTCATAAGAAGCGATGCCAATATCAACGATATGGAAATCAGTATAGACAATCAGGCCATAAGGATACTCGCACTTTTCCACCCTGAAGCCGAGGATCTGAGAACAGTCACGATGATAATGAAGATAAACAACGATCTCGAAAGAATCGGAGACCACGCGGTCAATATCGCCGAAAAAACAATCTACCTCGCAGACAAACCCATGGTTAAGCCGCTTATAGACATCCCCAGAATGGCTGACAAGGCTATACAGATGCTCCAGGAAAGCCTGGACTCTTTCGTCAACAAAGACGCTCAGCTCGCCATAGAAGTATGCAAGAAAGACGACGAGGTCGACTCGCTCGAGCCCCAGATAGTAAGAGAGCTTGTCACGTACATGATTTCCGATCCCCAGACTATAGACAGGTCGCTGACCATTATCCTGATTGCTAGAGAGATAGAGAGGGTAGCCGACCTCGCTACCAACATCGCCGAGGACACCTACTACATAACGAGCGGTAAGACCCTTAAGCACCACTCCCTTGAAAAAGAGTAGTCGGCCGGATCATAGCAGCTGAAAATAGAGAATTCCGCACATGTCGTGTGCTTTTTATCCTCTCCTTCCGCCCTCGTCACCGTCCGGTAATATATTTACCGCACGAGAACGAGGTGCCGCCTGCGGTATAGTATAATTTCCTTGAAAAGATACCGTATACGTATAAACTCTTAGCTCTTTGAAGGAAATGAGCAAAAACGTGTACTTGAAAGACCTCTACCTCTACGGCAGGGAAAATATGAAGCGGCACTCGATAGAGAAACCCGCCCTTGAGACGTCTATCCTGCTTTCGAAATCGAGTGCTATAAAGAATATTGCGGAAATCTATTCTTATCCGGAAAAAGAGCTCGATCAAACAAAGGTCGACGAATTCAACCGCCTCATGGAGCGAAGAATTAAAAACGAGCCGATCGCCTATATCACGGGTGAGAAAGAATTTTACTCGAGGAGTTTTGCCGTAAACAGTAAAGTACTGATTCCGAGACCGGAAACGGAGCTGCTCATCGATGAAGCGCTGAAAGCGGCCTGGGGCATAGATAGACCCGCAATACTCGATATAGGCACAGGGAGCGGGTGCGTGGCCGTGACCCTTGCATGCGAGCTGAATGAGGCAATGATATGTGCTGCTGACATTTCGCCCGCCGCCGCCGTGGTCGCATCTGAGAACGCCGGAAGACGTATTGGCACGAAATATAAGATAAATTTCATATGTTGTAGCCTGATCGACCCTTTTAATGCGGATTCCTTCGATATAGTGGTATCCAATCCCCCCTATATATCAGAGGCCGAATTTAAAGCCCTTCCTCCGGAAATAAAAGAGTATGAACCGCGCTCCGCTCTCATTGCGGGAGAGGACGGCCTTCATTTCATCAGAGAGATAATTTCGGGCGCAGGAAATATTCTGAAAAACGGCGGATGGTGCATACTTGAAATAGGCGCGGGACAGTCCTCAGCGGTTAAAACGCTCTTCGAGCGTGCGGGGTTCACCGAGGTTTCATCGGCAAAAGACATAAGCGATATTGAGAGGGTTATAATAGCTCGATGGAGAAGATAATAGTCGAAGGCGGTAATAAACTCGAGGGTGAAGTGACGGTCAGCGGAGCCAAAAATGCGGTCTTGCCGCTCATGGCTGCCTGCATCCTTGCAGAAGGCAAGAACGTCCTTACCAATGTCCCCGATCTCGCCGACGTCAGGACTATGGCTAAGCTTCTCCAGATACTCGGGGCCGAAGTCGGATACGACGCGGGTACTCTCTCCATAGATACGACTCGCCTCAACAGCTGGGAAGCACCCTACGAACTAGTTAAAACGATGAGAGCTTCCGTCCTTGTGCTTGGCCCTCTCACGGCCAGGTTCGGGAAAGCCCGCGTATCGCTCCCGGGCGGGTGCGCGATAGGCGAGAGACCTATCGACCAGCATCTCAAAGGACTCGGAATCCTCGGATCGAAAATCCAGATAGAAGAGGGCTACGTCGAAACAAACGCTCCCAGGCTCAAGGGCGGAATCATACCTTTTGACGTTTCTACAGTCACCGGGACAGAAAACCTTATACTCTCTTCCGTGCTCGCGGAAGGCGAAACAATACTCCTTAACGCGGCATGCGAGCCCGAGGTCACGGACCTCGCGAGTGCTCTCAACAGGATGGGCGCGGATATAAGCGGTCTCGGCACGGATATAATCACCATAAGGGGCGTCAAGAAGCTCTCTCCCCTCAAGAACTACGAGGTCATGCCCGACAGGATAGAGGCCGGGACGTACATGATCGCGTCCGTAATTACCGGAGGAAACCTCCTGATTAAGAACTGCCGTTTCGAAAACATGGGTGCTCTCATTGGCAAGCTTATCGAGATCGGCTCCCGGATTACGATAGAGGACGGAGGAATCAGGGTAAGGTCGAACGGAGAAATAAAAAGCATCGACATTACGACACTTCCATACCCCGGATTCCCGACCGACATGCAGGCGCAGATGATGACGCTTATGAGCATATCGGAAGGGCTCAGCATCCTCACGGAAACGATATTCCCGCAGCGGTTCCTGCACGCGGGCGAGCTCAGACGAATGGGCGCCGACATAAAACTAGTCGGAAACAGCGCGGTAGTCAGGGGCGTGCGGCACCTGAGCGGCGCGCCCACGATGGCAAGCGACCTCAGAGCGAGCGCTTCACTCGTTCTGGCGGGGCTCGCTGCCGTCGGTAAAACCGAGATATCGAGGGTATATCACCTCGACAGGGGCTATGACAAACTCGACAGCAAGCTCGAATCTCTAGGAGCCAATATCTGGAGGGAAAAGGAATGATAACGCTCGCAATCGCAAGGGGGAGGCTGCTCGATGAGGAGTTACCTCTTCTGAAAAAAGCGGGATATGCCGTAGACAACATATTGAAAGATTCGAGAAAGCTGATATTCGAATACCCATTGCTAAAGCTGAAAATACTCATTGTACGCCCGACCGATATACCCGCTTACGTCGAGTACGGCGCGGCCGATTGCGGCATAGCCGGCATGGACACACTGATGGAAGAAAAACACAACCTCTATGAACCTCTCAATCTGGGAATAGGAAAATGCAAGCTGGTAGTCGCGGCGCCCAAGGGTTTCGAGTATTCATCGACGCGGTCCTTGAGGATCGCCACTAAATATCCGAGAATAGCCCATGAGCATTTCTCGGGAAAAGGAGTCGGAGCCGAAATCGTCAAGCTCTACGGCTCAGTCGAGCTCGCGCCCTTAGTTGGCTTGTCAGACGTGATCGTGGATCTGACTGCTACCGGAGAGACGCTAAAAAAGAACAACCTGATAGAGTTCGAAACAATAGCCGATATATCCGCCAGGCTCGTCGTGAACAGGGTGAGCATGAAGGTAAAATCCGAAGAGATAAAAGGGCTAATCAGGAAGCTCAAGGAAGCTAGGGATAACTGATCGACTCCTTTCCATCTCACTGATATTCGAGCGTCGGAGCCCTCGCGCCGCCCAACCGGTTTTAATGAGCCGTTTTTCTCCCGTACCTCTTTTAACACGCTATTAATAATTTAAGGCTTTGAATAAACATGTCTTTTTGCTAAACTTGTAACAGCACATAATGCGGTTCAATGCTTCGAACCCCTGCCCGGATAGAAATACGGCGCGGGCATTATCCCCGGGAGAAACCATATGGCGACCAATACTTCCCGATTTAGAAATAACGTTCAAGGTAAAGAAGACATCAACAATCTATCCAGGGACATTCTGGCTGAAAGCTTTAAGACCGTGAGGGATTTTTCCCACACCCTGGCCGAGCCCCTCGAGATAGAGGACTATGTCATACAATCAATGCCGGACGCGAGTCCCACCAAATGGCATTTGGCACATACGAGCTGGTTTTTCGAAACGTTCGTCCTGTCAAGAGCAATTAAAGGATACAAATCACCAAGTCCCCAATATGCTTATCTCTTTAACTCGTACTACATCCAGGCGGGCGAAAGACATTTGAGGCTCAAGCGCGGGCTCATCTCGAGACCCACGGTGGAAGAAACGTATAATTACCGTAATCACGTCGATGAGCACATGATTGAATTCTTCAATAATGCAAACGAAAGAGAATGGCGGGAGTTCTCACCTGTGATAGAGATTGGGATTCAACACGAGCAGCAGCATCAGGAATTGATAGTGACGGACATCAAGCACGTCTTTTCCGAGAACCCTCTCCGCCCTGCATATAAGCACGAAAAAACTGTAAACGGAAAGAAGACAGCTAAATTCCCTCCCGCCAAATGGATAGATTTCGATGGCGGCATTCATTCCATAGGCCACGAGGGCAGGGGATTCGGCTATGATAACGAATTCCCTCTGCATAAGGTGTATCTTGAGCCGTTCCGCCTTCAGTCGTGGCTCATCACAAACGGGGAATTCATAGAATTTATCGAAGACGGCGGCTACAAGGCACCAGAGCTCTGGCTCTCCGAAGGGTGGACGACTGCCGAAGGAAATAACTGGGAAGCGCCATTTTACTGGGAGCGCAAGGACGGAAAGTGGATGCATTTCACGATGTCCGGCATGCGAGCCCTGGATCTCGACGAGCCCGTCTGTCACGTTTCATATTTCGAGGCAGATGCCTTCGCACGCTGGGCGGGCGGAAGACTTCAGACCGAAGCCGAGTGGGAGATTGCCGCGGGCGGCCTCCCGGTCGAAGGGACTTTCGCGGACGACAAAATTTTTCATCCCGTACCCCCTGCAACCACTGAGAATAATAACTCTCTCATCCAGATCTATGGCGACGTTTGGGAATGGACGCAGAGCCCGTACGTTCCTTATCCCGGTTTCAGGACACTTCCCGGGGCGCTAGGTGAATATAACGGTAAATTCATGTGCAATCAGTACGTCCTTAGAGGGGGGTCATGCGCCACGCCGAAATCCCATATAAGAAAGACATATAGAAATTTCTTCCCTCCGAATGCGAGGTGGCAGTTCATGGGAATAAGGCTGGCTAAAGATTCGATCTGACCTGAAAATAGGGCAAACCCAAATACATAACTCGGTCATCTAATATAAAATCTAATGCAGAAGAATCTCTTAAAAATAGAAAAATTCGAACCGGAGAGAGAAGACCTTATAAACGAGGTGCTCAGAGGTTTCGAAAAACCGCAAAAAGAGCTGCCCTGCAAGTTATTTTACGACAAGAGGGGATCAGCGCTATTCGATGAGATATGCGAGCTTGAGGAATATTATCCTACACGTACGGAACTCGCTATAATGAACGAGAATATCGTCGAGATTTGCTCCTTTCTGGGAAAGAACTCCCTGCTCGTAGAGCTCGGCAGTGGCAGCAGTATAAAAATAAGACTCCTGCTCGACAACCTCAAAAGCCCTTCCGGTTACGTTCCGATCGATATCTCCGAAGAACATTTAATGGAATCCGTGAAGACTCTGGCGGTGGATTATCCGAATTTGAGGATAATGCCCGTTTATGCGGACTATACTCAACCCCTGAGCCTTCCCCGGTTCGACTTCCCCTTTTCACACATCGTCTTTTTTTATCCGGGCTCGACTATAGGCAATTTCTTGCCTGATTCAGCGGTCCGGTTCCTGAACAGAATAGCGAGCAGGGGTGGGCGCGGAAGCGGTCTCCTGATCGGCGTCGATCTCGTGAAAGACATAACAACATTGGAAGACGCTTATAATGACGCCAGAGGAGTGACGGCGGAATTCAACCTCAATATATTAAAAAGGCTAAACTGTGAAATAGGAACGGATTTCGATTTAAGCAGGTGGGCGCACAGAGCGTTCTTCAATGGGCCTGAGAACAGGATTGAAATGCATCTGGAAAGCACGATCAATCAGATAGTGAAAGTCAACGGCGCCAGCTTCAGTTTCAGAAAAGACGAGACTATATTGACCGAATACTCTTACAAATATACACTCGACGGCTTCCGGAACCTCGTTTCGGACTCGTACAATGTAGAAAGGGTGTGGGTGGACAGGAATAAAAAATTCAGCGTACAGTATTTAAGGGTGATTTAAATCCATACTGTAAGAGCTCGTAAAAGGTAACCCGCCATACACAAATGAGCCCTAAACGCATAGAGGCAGCACCTGGACAGGAATCCGTCTGGGACTATCCGAGACCCCCACGTGTCGAGGATACCGGAAAGCACGTCGAGGTTTTTTTCAACAACTTACTGATTGCCGATTCGAGCAGCGCAAAAAGGATGATCGAGAAGAGTAGTCCGCCTGTTTATTATATACCGCGCGAGGATATTGAAATGATATACCTGGTCCCAAGCTCTAAAATAACCGTATGCGAGTGGAAGGGCGAGGCGATGTATTATTCCGTTTCAGTCCATGACAGAGTCGCCGAGAACGCTGCCTGGTGCTATGCCGACCCCGTGACCGGATACGAATCCATAAAAGATTATATCGCCTTTTATCCGCAGATGATGGACGCATGCTTCGTCGACGGCGAGCTCGCAAAAGCGCAGCCCGGAAGATTCTACGGTGGATGGATTACGAGCGATATCGTGGGTCCCTTCAAAGGCGAGCCAGGCACGGAGGGCTGGTAACCTTCAGACTATTTCTCCGTCCGTACACGGAATCTTAAAGAACTCAATGCCACTTTTGTGAAAAGAACCGGTGAGAAATAGATTCTCCGAAACATCGGAACTCGAAATGACCTTTCAAAAAATCCCCTTTGACTATATTTAAATCACTAAACATAGTTTAAAATTGCGAATGGGGATTCCATGATTTCTCTGAATAACATATCCAAATCCTACAGGGAAAAAGCAGCGCTCGGCCCCGCCGACCTGACTATAGAGACTGGTAAAACAACCGTACTAATCGGGCAGAGCGGGAGCGGGAAATCCACGCTTCTCAGAATATTAATCGGTCTAATCTCACCCGACAGCGGGGAAGTCCGCATAGACGGCGAAACCCTTTCCCCAGAGAACCTTATACGGATCAGAAGAAAGATGGGATACGTAATACAGGAAGGAGGGTTGTTCCCGCACCTGACCGCCGAGGGAAACGTGTCCATCATGGCCGGGTATCTGGGATGGGGAGCCGAAAAAATCGGGGAGCGAATATCGGCTCTCTGCAGATTGACAAAGTTCCCCGAGAATGCGCTCCGCAGATACCCGCGTCAGATTTCAGGGGGGCAGAGGCAGCGCGTGAGTCTTATGAGAGCTTTAATGCTCGACCCGGATATTTTGCTGCTCGACGAACCTCTCGGCTCCCTCGACCCCTTAATCCGCAGGGACCTTCAAAACGACCTTAAAGACATATTCAGGTCTTTAGGTAAGACAGTCCTTATGGTCACTCACGATATCGGCGAAGCGGCATACTTCGGAGATACTATCGTGTTTCTGAGAGACGGAAAAATCATTCAGAGCGGGAATATCGACGACTTGGTCAAACGAGCGGCAGACCCCTTCGTCACGCGGTTCATTAACGCCCAACGGAGCCCTCTGGAATCTACAGGAGCGGAGACCGATTGAAAGCGAAGAGACTGTTTCTCGTTTTTTTAATGCTTTCCTTTCTCGGCTGCAATGCCAATTCCTCCTCCATGAAGAGTCTCAGAGTAGGTTCCAAGAAATTTACGGAGTCCGTAATTCTGGCCGAAATCGTGGGCCTGCTCGCCGAGAGCGGCGGCGCAAGGGTCGAGTATAAAAAAGAGCTCGGCGGAACGAGGATACTCTGGGACGCGCTCGTTAACGACGACATCGATATATACCCCGAGTATACGGGAACGATTATTAAGGAGATGCTGTCGGGCAGGAACATCTCCTCAATGAAACAGCTCGCAAGCGGGTTAGCCGAATACGGCGTACGGATGAGCGCACCTCTCGGTTTCAACAACACTTACGCCCTCGGTATGAAAAAAGACTTGGCGGACAAACTGGGAATCGTGACTATATCGGATTTGAAGAAATATCCGGAACTCAGACTCGGTTTTACAAATGAGTTTATGGAACGTAAAGACGGATGGCCCGGGCTACAAAAAGCGTACGTACTTCCCCAACAAAAGGTAGCCGGCCTCGATCACGACCTGGCGTACAGGGCGCTCGGGTCCGGGAGCATAGATGTTACGGACTTATACTCAACAGACGCGGAAATCGAATATTTCGACATCAGGGTTCTGAAAGACGACCTCAAGTACTTCCCCGAATATCAGGCAGTCCTTCTGTACAGGAAAGAGCTCGAATCAGAGTATCCCGAGACTCTTAATGAGGTATTAAAACTTTCGGGAAATCTCTCTGAGGAAGACATGAGAAGGCTTAACGAATTGGTACGGATTGAAGGAGTCAGTACCGGACGCGCCGCGTCCGGATTTCTCAAAAATAAGCTCTCCGTCGATTCGAAACCTGAGGAGGACACGTTCTTATCGAGACTCTACCTGAACACGGTCCAGCATCTCTTTCTTGTAGCCGTTTCACTTTGTGCCGGGATAATAATTTCCATCCCTCTCGGAGTAGCCGCTTTCCAGAATAAAAAAACAGGACATGTAATACTGGGTATAGTCGGCGTAATACAGACCATACCGTCCTTGGCTCTCCTTGTGTTCATGATACCGTTCTTTGGCATAGGGACGGTCCCGGCTATCGCTGCGCTTTTTCTCTACAGCCTACTGCCTATCGTGAGAAATACGTATTCGGGGCTCTTGGACATATCCCCCGACCTGAGGGAATCGAGCGAGGCGCTCGGGCTCGGTTCTTTTGCCAGGCTTCGTTTGATTGAGATACCGCTAGCTTCGAGGTCCATAGTCTCGGGTATAAAGACCTCCGCTGTAATTAACGTCGGTACGGCGACGCTCGGCGCGCTCATCGGGGCAGGCGGCTACGGTCAGCCCATACTGACCGGCATCAGGCTCAACAACATAGGTCTCATTCTGGAAGGAGCCGTCCCGGCAGCCCTGCTCGCTCTTCTGGTACAGTGGGTCTTCGGACTGTCGGAGAGACTCTTCGTACCTGAGGGGCTGAGACTCAAAGGCTGATACTGATAGAAGTAACCAGGGCAGTGTTAATTCGACGTAAAATCGAACGACATGGTCATACCTCGAATGGTGTTCGTCGCCTTAACGAGCGATTTGTCTTCTTTCTTGAATACGAACTCAGCCTCGAACTCCATCACGTTAGGAGCGGGATCCGACGCATTATTTTTCAAATAATATAGATAGGTGAATTTAGCTGTCTCTCCCGACTCTTCGACCGAATACGGCTTACCGAGCGTATCGACGATATTTGTTATCTTGGGTATCTCGTCAGGACTACTTCCCCTGAATGTAGAATTCGCGCTTTTAGATAATTTGTCCACATTCGCTTCCCCCATCGACGAGAACATCTTTTTTATAAGCGGTATGGAGACGTTTTTCAGAAACTGTTCGGGAAAGATTACTTCCTTAAGCATATCGTTCCGCATAATCATTCTTATCGGTATATCATATTCGTGTCCCTCGTCGTTCGAAGACAGGTACTGCTTTTCGAATACGTAAGTCCATTCTTCTCCGTCACCGTTCCTCTCTTTCTTCAAGGGGCCGTTCTTCATAATCCATACCATATCGCCCGACTCCAGGACTGGATTTAGAAATATCAGACCCAAGCCCCCCTTATCGGTAAGGTCGAAATTATTCTCGAAATCGTTAAACTGGTTTTGAACTTTGTACAATCTCAGGTAAACACAGCTCACCGTAAGCAGGATAGAAGAGAGCATCGCCATGCGGATTAGAAGTCGTCTTGGATTCACCGGTTGTTTACTCCGTGAGCGAAAGAAGAAAGTATAGCCCTGAAGAAACGAGTATTTACTTTACTCGATTATTCCATAGGCTTACAAGCACCCCCGTCGCACTTTATGGGGTAAATGACTTATAATGCAAAAACGGGAGTACTTCTCAGTCAAGAAGTACTCCCGTTCTCTTAAAGGAGGATGGAGGATGATTTTTAAGTATACCGTTTAACTTTATATATAAAATTAAAGTACGATACTTTAAATGTCAAGGGGTAATTTTTCACGAATTGGATTATTTCGGAAATAACGCCGGCAATCCTCATAATATACTATTATCAATGAAAAATATTTGCATTCAGAGAGGCTTAATTTATTTACGAAACCGAATGAAAATTTAACAAAATCAGCCGTTGAAAAAATATGTGTGAATTCTCTTTTTTTGACGGGGCGGCAGATTTAACAATCGGCTCCGGGTTTCCATTGAAAAATCACCGATTTCCATTACATTGTAGCACAGCGATTCCGCTATGAGATTGATAACGCTTCTCACTCCGGCGAAGGTCAACTTAACTCTTGAAATCCTCGGAATAAGGCCCGACGGGTATCACGAGATAAGATCACTTATTCAGCCGATCGACCTTTACGATGAGGTGCGGATCGAATTAACGGATGAACCGGGTATTGGAATCAGCTCGATCGGAATCGATATACCGGCGGGTAAGGACAATCTCGCCTGGAAAGCGGCCAACATTTTCATAAAGGAATGCGGGCTCGATAAAGGCGTTGTGATTACAATCAAGAAGAAAATCCCTTTGGGCTCGGGATTAGGCGGCGGCAGCAGCAACGCCGCGGCTGTACTTACGGGACTTAACAGAATTACGAGCGCTTTGCCGGAAGAAAAACTCTTTGTCATTGCCCCGAGACTGGGAGCGGACGTGGCATTATTCCTGCGCCCGGTCAGTTCCCTCATAGAGGGAATAGGAGAAAAGGTAACCATAGCTAAAGACCTGCCCCTCCTCTACTACGTCATACTGTGTCCCAACCTCCACGTATCGACCGCCGATGTTTATCGGAAATGGGATAAAATGAATATAGGAAAGCGTGAGAGAAAGGCTCTTGGGGACATAAATGAGACGATTGGACGGTTTAAAGAAGAAAAAGGGGAATTCCCCCTTTATAACGACCTGGAGCAGCCGGCATTCGAGCTCTATCCTGAAATAAAGTCATTCAAGCAGATACTTCTGTCGATGGGAGCCAGGAACGTCCTCATGACCGGGAGCGGCTCGGCCGTATTCGCGGCATTCAGGGACGAGCTTGAAGCATTTACGATTTACGAGTATCTGAAAACGAGCCCCACATTTCAGGTTTTTTTTGCAAAGGGGATCACCGGCTGGCACATACTGATTTGAGAGTCGAGCTATTCCTCGAAAATTTAGAAGAATAATATACTCCTGTTTATGTAAAATAGTTAAATTCGGATCACAACGTAGCGGCGAACGGAGGACTCAGTTGATATATTCACTCAGCGAACGGAAGGTCGAATTTAAAGGGGAAAATTACTTCATCGCGGAGACCGCGGTCGTAATCGGCTCCGTAATAATCCACAACAACGTAAGTATATGGTATAACGCCGTCGTCAGGGGAGATTACGAGCCGATCACGATTTTAGACGACACTAACATTCAGGACGGTGTAGTAATTCACACGGACGCCGGTATCCCCGCCACAATCGGCAGAGGTGTCACGGTCGGCCACCAGGCCATGCTCCACGGAAGCACGGTCGGGGAGAACAGCCTTATCGGAATAAACGCGGTGCTCTTAAATAACTCCCGTATCGGGAATAACTGCATAATCGGGGCCAACTGCCTGATAACTCAGGGCAAGGTCATACCAGACAATTCCATGGTTCTGGGTTCTCCGGGTAAGGTGGTCAGGGAAGTCACGCCGGTCGAGATAGAGGACTTGAAGTCGTCGGCTCTGCACTACGTAAATAATTTCAAGCTTTTTAAGAGGGAGCTCAGGCGCCAGGATTACTAAAATTGTAACAGTATAAGGGTTAGATATTTCACCCGTAAAGCTCTTCTATATACTCCTCCCCCTTCCCCTCCTTGGCAGCTGTGGAGATATCCCTGTAGAAATCTTCCCCATACTCCCTCGTCTTTACAACTACCGGCATCGGGACCGCATGCCCCAGGATTAGCGCCTGCTGCTTCGTATCGAGGCTCGCGAGCACAGACCTCAGTCCCGACGTGTTGCTCACGCCGGTCAGGACCGACTGTATGTCTTTCTCGTCGTTGAGCAGCGCCGTGATCCTCGTCCCCACCTGCGATATGACCTCGTCGTCGATGCCCGAGGGCCTCTGATCGACTATCAGCATCGTGACCGAGTACTTCCGCAGCTCCCTCGCTATAGTGCCGAAAATAGTCTGCTTCGCCGCCCGGGGATTCAGGAACTTATGCGCCTCTTCTATTGTAATCATCAGCTGCCACGGTTTGTCTGACGTATCCTTCGATGCGTGGTATCTCTCGGTCCTGTCTATATAGAAGTCGTGGATGCGCCTCGAAATGATATTTGCCGCGAGCAGGTAGGCCAGCGTGCTGTTGCTCCTTCCGAACTCGAGCACTATGTTTATGCCGCGCCCCA
The DNA here is from genome assembly GCA_044451425.1 of Thermodesulfobacteriota bacterium. GTDB lineage: Bacteria > Desulfobacterota_D > UBA1144 > Nemesobacterales > UBA2774 > 2-12-FULL-53-21. Next base: position 1,299 of record JBIOKC010000034.1, on the reverse strand, counting down.
GGTTATCTATTATCTTCTTTATCGTCCCTTCGCTCTGAAGGCTGTCTTCCACGATAAACGGCAGCGCCTTTATCCTGTTGAGCTTCCTCCTCATAGCGGATAGAGACTGCATATGCGTACCGAGCTCTTTCGATACATCGGCCAGCTCCCCTTCTTCCCACGACAGGAGCTCCGAGAGCCACCTGTTCCCGTATCGCCTGTATATGGCGAATGCCGACTCTATCGCGGTCGTATTAAGCTGAAGCTCGTCCTGAAGGAGCGCTATGTCCTCTATGTCTATCTGGTCGAGCGATATGAACGCCTCGATGTCGGGTTTTCTTCCCCTCCTTCTCGTCGATCCGGGATCGAGGGAGAATATGGCGACCTTATCGGGGAAGAGCTGCTTTAAGCCCTTCACGAATCCCTTCGAGCCCTCGCTCTCCGTCTCCCACCCGTATTCGTTGTGCATATCGAATATAAGGTTCACGGCCTTCCCGTACCTGATTACGCCCGCGAGCATTACCCTGGTTAAAAATGTCTTCCCGGTCCCGCTCTTTCCGAATATTCCGTTACTCCTCTCTACGAACCTGTCGAGGTTTATGCAGACGGGAATGTCCATGTCGAGCGGAGTGCCTATGTTAAAGAACTTCCCTTTCCTGTCCTCTTTTCCGAATACCGTGCTCACGTCCTCGTGAGTCGCCTCCGATACCGCCGCGAAATGGGGGGGTATGGTCTTCACGGGCCGGAGTTCCTCCTCCCCGTGCGCGAGCATCAGCATAGGTCTTAACTCTATCGTGGCGTACGTGCTCGTTCCGGAAAGCACGCTCCTCAAGAGCTCCTCTTCCCTTGAGGGCGGATTTATAAGTATATAGGGAGATGAAGCGTCGAGCCTTACATCCGTAATAAGCGAGAAAAACTGGTTATAAAGACCGTGAACGACGACGAACTTCCCGGCCTTTACCTCTTCGACACCCCTCTCAGAACCGAGCTTCATCTGAAGCCCTTCTATGAGCGAGCCGCTGGTTATGAGACCTAATTCCTTTACGTCGTGAGACATGTGTGTTAACCGCATTCAGAATAGCAACGTATGGACACTTTAATAAGAAATGCCGTGAAACAGATTACTTTATCTCAGTTGCAAAATCTGCAGTCCAGTATTTTTCCATTTTGCCCATGTACATACCTTCGTCAACCCCGACCCCGACATCTTCATAAGAAGGGTCCATTATATTTGCACAGTGATCGGGGGAATTGAGCCATGCGTTCATAACATCAGCCTCGAGATCGAAACCGACCGCAATATCCTCCCCCCAGAGCTTC
>JBIOKC010000033.1:0-14409 GCA_044451425.1 Thermodesulfobacteriota bacterium | reverse complement strand
GTATTACTGTGGAAATTAAGCCGCATACTCGACGGTATTTCTACACCTTTATAAACATAATACCAAAACCCGGAATGCAGTTAAAACCGCAATCTCGCTTTTCCCCGGGCGGGCGCGTGAATCCTTTATCAGTTATAGTAATCTACATCGAATAAGGGGCGTGCACACATGGATATGGTGAAGAGAATTGAAGCCCATAAGAGGCTAATTGCGGGCATATGCTGCCCGGAACGTAAGGTCAATTCGGATACGCTGAAAAAGGTCATCAGCCTTGCGATGGAGATTGCCAGGGAGGGGAGGGAAGGGCGGAAGATAGGGACCCTCTTTGTTATCGGCGATACGGACGCGACTATCAAGTACTCCCGTCCCATGATACTCGACCCGCTCTACGGGCATCCGGACAGCAAGAAGCGAATCGACGACCCGGGCATGCGCGAGACTGTCAAGGAGCTTGCTCAGCTGGACGGAGCGTTCATAGTTGCCGACGACGGAATTGTCCTCTCGGCCGCGAGATATATAGACTCGACCTCCGATGGAATAGACCTCCCGCTCGGGCTCGGGAGCAGACATATGGCGGCGGCTTCCATCACGAAAAAGACTCACGCCGTGGCGGTAGTAGTCTCCGAGAGCTCCATGGTCAGGGTATTCGACAACGGTGGCATCGTCGGGGAAATAATTCCCGAACTCTGGATACTGAAAGAATACAGCACACAGTTTCACGAATCGCTGCTCGAAGAACTAAGCGCGAAAGATGAGGCCGTTACCGCAAATTAGAGGTTCTCGGTGATGATAATACTAAACATTGTGGATATACACGGCAACACCAAGCCGGTGGAAAAAATAGGGATCACGCTTTCCTCGGCTGACCTAATCATTATCGCCGGAGACCTTACACAGTTCGGCGGTGTGAAGGACGCAGAAGAAGTGATTGAAGCAGTCGGGAAATACAATACGAACATCCTGGCCGTAAGCGGGAACTGCGACCGGAAAGAGGTGGACGAGTATCTAAGCGCCCGGAATATGAACATCCACGGACGGAGCGTGAGGATAAACGGATTATCGATAATAGGAGCGGGCGGCTCTCTCCCCTGCCCGAGCCCGACCCCTAATGTCTATACAGAGGAGGAGTACTCGGGAATTTTCGAAGACCCTATCGCGGACCCGAATGACGGAAATCCGGTAATACTCGTTTCGCACCAGCCCCCTTACGGGACTCTGAATGACACAATCTCAAACGGCATGCATGTCGGCAGCAAGACGGTTAGGGAATTCATAGAACGGCGACAGCCGCTCGTCTGCTTTACCGGGCACATTCACGAGGCCCCGGGTATTGACACGGTGGGGCATACGAAGATAGTCAACCCCGGCCCCCTCGGCACTCGTTCTTACGCATACCTGGATATCACGGACAAGATAAATACGCTCGAAATAAGGAAATTCTGAACCTTACCTCACAAAATACTGCTATCGATCTGATAATTATACAATATTGACAGCTGATAAACCATAATTTATGAACTATTACATTAAGATTGTCTTTCTCGTGCTTATCCCTACATTCTTCGTTCTGGCTCAAGCTCATGACTCGGTCGGTCAGGAACAGAAATATCACTCCCTTGAGAGTTACACCGTAAAATACAAGATCGAGGGGAACAGCACCGGAGAGAAGACCGAATACTCGGGCGACTGGGGCAGGACCCTCTGCTGGGTCGAAAACTCACAGACGAAACTCCCCGAGGGCGGGACATTGAAGGTAAATGAAAAGGTGATAACTAAAATCGAGGGAACGAATCAATGGATTATAAAGATTAACCTCGCTGACAACGCCGGTACAAGAATGAGAAACCCGATGTTCCCCGAAATTTATAAGCGCATCAAGGGAAAAGACCCCGGAGAATTCAGCCGGGAATTCATGACAAAAATGGGAGCAAAACGGATCGGCGAGAAGGTCGTGGACGGCGAAAAGTGCAGCGAATGGCAAATAGGAGAAGGCGCGAAAACGTGTATTACGGACGACGTCGTTAGATTGGAGTCGTCTCTCGTTCTCGATAAGATGTCGATTAGCGAGACGGCTACAGATGTAAAGAGGAACGTCCCAGCGACGCTAGGCATCTGCGAGATAGGCACCGCTTCGATAACCGAAACGGATATGAATGCTCAAACGAATAAAGAGATAAAGGTCGAGTAGGCACGCACGCAGTGTGTTTCAAGGAATGCTCCCTCACCTCTCAGTCTATTTTATCATCTTCTTCAATGTTCCTACCCCCTTGATGGGGGATGGTGAAAGACGGCGGTGCTATTTCGATCGCAAGGAGAAATCCGTCATTCACCCTTTTATCCACATCTAAACGACAAGTGATGTACTTATCCTTTTTTCTTTATCCCTTCCACTTCGAGTGATATCTTCACGTCGTCACCCACGACCAGGCCGCCCGAGTCAAGCGTCTTGTTCCAGGTAATCCCGTAGTCCTTTCGGTTAATTGTCGTCTCAGCGGTAAACGCCGTGCGCTCGTTCCCCATCGGATCTACAGCTTTACCTCCGTATTGGGAGTCCAGCTGCACCTGCTTGGTCACGCCGTTTATCGTCAGGTCTCCGATAATAGTGAAATCATCCCCTTTTCCCTTTTTTACCTCTTTGCTCTTGAAAGTTATTGTCGGATACTTCCCTATGTTAAGAAAATCAGGCGACCTTAAATGATCGTCCCTCTTCTGCTTATTGGTATTAACGCTCGCTGTCTTGATAGTAACGTCAACGCTGGAGTTGGCGGGGTTTTTCTCGTCGAAGTTGTATGTCCCGTTCAGGAGATCGAACCTGCCCGTAACCGTGCTTATCCCCATGTGCTTGACCTTGAATATCACCTGCGAATGATCGGGGTCAATTATGTATGTGACTGCTTCCGCTTGAGAGTTCTTTACGTCTGCAAGTGTCAGAGAAACTATTGCAACCAGTAAAGCCATAATTTCTTTCGCGTACTTCATTTATGCCTCCTCCTGTATATTATGTAGATATGGTCTATTTAAATATTTAGATGACGTATCGTGGCATACGATTCTAAAAAATACCACAACATATTCCGTTTTCTAGAAATTCTTATTTGGGAGCTTGGGTAGATAAAGCTGGTCGAGGTTACATATAGAGCGCTAAATAAAATTTCCTTTTATCGGGATCTGCGCGGTCAAGTGAGCAGCAGGTCTCATCACCAATAAAACAACTGAAGCCATTTAATCTCCGGCTCGATGCCGCTTAAATCAAATAGATTAAAGAAGGAATGATGCATTCAGCTCTTCTGCGTTTCCAAATCGAGATTATGGGGCGTCGATTCCTCTTTTCCTCCTCGTGAATAATACAATAATTCCGGCTAGTGGCAACATCGCAGCCTCCGTGACCATCCCACACTCACCGAGCGTCGGGATCGTTCTTAAGAGCGGGAGTTCCTGTCCAGCGAGTTGAAACGCCAGGTCGGGGAAATCAGCTTTGCAATGTTCCTCGGCCGGGGAAAACTTCACGCATCCCGAGCCGAAGCCGTCACCCGGTTCTCCCAAACGAAGGGACTCAGCATCTGGAATGTCCTTTCGAACCAGAACCACTGCCCGTTCGGAAGGAACAGCATATTCGCCTGAACCGACACCCAGTACTTTCCCGGCAGTAAAACGCGTGGCTTCGGAAGGTCGGTAATAAAACTAGGGTCGTTGAGATCGTGCGGCAGTATATCTTTGTAGACGCACTCGGGTATTTCATCACCGGGCAGTCCGCCTCTGTCGCTTAAGAAAACAATATCCAGGGACTGTACCAGGTTAGGCTCGATGTCGTCAAAAGCCCCATAGGTTATAAATGTCCGAACCCTCAAGAAAACATCCTCGGGAACGAGGAAATCATCCGCCGCTCGCGAATCGTAAATATCGAATGCCCCGGCGCCGTCTATGAAATCCTGAGAAGATATATCGGCATCAGATATATTGTTGCCCTGATCCCACACAAAATAGCCGGCGGCGTTATATTAGCCGGCGGCGTACCCGTGCCTTTCATTGACGGAAGGTTTATCGCGAACGACCGGGACGGCAGGAAAACTATGGACAGGAACAACGAGCATACAAAAAGGAACATTGAATATGGTAAAGTCTGAATGTGCGGTTACCATGGGACATTTTCTCATCCTCCTAGAGGAACGGGTTTCTATATTTTAGAAATAATCAATTACAAACTTAATATTATCAGAAATGACAACCTCATTCAATCATCTCAGTATAGTCCGGGAGATACAGATTCGGATACCGAACATCCTGGTTTGACTATATAATTAGATACATAATCTCAATCCCACAATTTTTCGAAGCCGGAGACTCCAATGCCCGAAATAAATATTAGAGAGGCAAAGACCGAAGACGCCGTCCGCATGGCGGAGATACTGAGAGAGATCGGATGGTCCGAAAGAAGGAATGCGCTGCCGCTGGAAGAGGTCGCGGGACCGATCGAACAATTGATTGAACACTGCAATCGGGACAAGGAAGGGCATTCGATTATGGTCGCCGTCGATAACGATGATATGGCGCTCGGCTTTCTGAACGTTCACTGGGTCCCGTTCATTATGCTCGGAAGCCTGGAGGGTTACGTCTCGGATGTCTTTGTAAGCCCTTCATCGGGCGGCATGGGAGTGGGCCAGGCGCTTGTCGAACGAGTCATCGAGGAGGGTAAGCTGAGGGGATGTATGAGGCTCATGCTGACTAACGGCAAGGACAAGCTCTCTTACAAGACCGGCTTTTATAAGAAGCTCGGATGGACGGAGAGGCCGTCGGTCGCCAACTTCGTTTACTACTACACGGAACCCTGGTCATAACATCTCACAACCGCAGGAGGAAGAAGCGGAATTTCCCGCTGTCACTGCGAGGGAGCGTAATATGCGACTGCGGCGATCTCAAGGGTAAGCAATAGAGCGCCGCCGATAGCATTATAACCTCTTGATTATAAAAGATTATGAGTGTCTTCATTCGCGAAAATCCCGTCATTATCCTTAAGTCCCGATGTCCGACCTATTATTTACCTTGCCTTCGTCCACACTAATGGTAGTTTTTTAAAGAGGTGGGTCCGATGGCCAAACCAAAAACTCTTTTCATCGTACGTCACGCTAAATCCAGCTGGGACGATACGGGGCTCGACGATAGGGAAAGACCCCTTAACAGGAGGGGCAAGGAAGAAGCGCCTAAAATGGGAAAGCACCTGTCTGGCTACACAGTCAAGCCCGATATGATCACCTCGAGCCCGGCTGTGCGCGCGCTCAAGACGGCCGAGAAAATTGCCAAAGAGCTCGGGTTCAAGAAATCGGACGTGCTCGTGAACGAGATGATCTACACCTTCAACGGGGGAAACCTGATGGATGTCATAAGAGGGTTCGACGACAAATACAGGTCCGTGATGCTGGTTGGCCATAACCCCGCAATCACTGCCCTCGTAAATGAGCTCTCGAACGCGGACATAGATAATATCCCGACATGCGGAATCGTGCTGCTGGAGTTCGAAGACGGAAGATGGAAGGACGTAGGGAAGGGAAGGGGGAAATTACTCGAGTTCGATTACCCGAAGAAATTATGGAGCACGGCTTGAAATTTTTACGCCAGCTGGTTTAATTCCGTTACGCCAAAGCCTGATTGATATGGAATACTTGACACCGGACCTCTGCGACATCTACCCCGAGCTTGTCAGAATCGCCGAACCGATATTCAGGAATTTCGGCGGCAGAAGTTCATTTGGGGGAATGATCGTCACAGCAAAGTGTTTCGAAGACAACTCGGTGGTGAAGGAATCCGCCGGCAAACAAGGACACGGGAAAGTGATGGTCGTCGACGACGGCGGCTCACTTCGTAAAGCGCTCCTCGGCGACCTGATAGCCGAAACAGCGCGGAAGAACGGCTGGGAAGGGTTCATAATATTCGGCGCGGTGCGCGCGTGGACGCTCTCCTGAGACTCGACCTCGGCGTTAAAGCGCTCGCTTCGATTCCTCTCAAAACTGAGAGAAAGAGAGAGAGATTTAAATGTTCCCGTAATTTTCGGAGGAGTCACATTCCGCCCGGGAGAGTATGTGTATGCGGACAGCACCGGCGTAATAGTGTCCGTAGAGCCTCTCAAGATGCCCGATTGAAGTCAGGTTTATTGACGACGCATTTTCCTTCCTGTCGTTCCCGTGTATGCGGAAATCCACGTTTGCATAATACGCTTTCTTCCGAAGACAGAAAATAAAAGCACTCATTGCGAGGAGCGGCAGTCCGATTTTACGTCTCGGCGGAGTTTATGTGTGATAAGTTTTTCCGACTGCTAAAATCTATTGATAAAGATCGGAATATGATCTAAAATGGATTCGTATATAGCCGGCCCCGTCATTGTAAGATCTCCGGAGAGGCCAGCTTCGATCCGAACAGATGTCCGATGAAACTATTACTCATAAACCCGAGATTTCCTGAAAGCTTCTGGAGCTTCAAATGGGCGGTCGACAACATCATGCCCGAAGATGTAAGAACGATCAATCCGCCCCTCGGGCTCGCGACCCTCGCTGCACTCTGCCCATCCGATTGGGAAGTTGAAATCATAGACGAGAATATAGAGTCCATACCGCTCAATCCTAAAGCTGACATAATCGGCATCTGCGGAATGGGAGTACAGTTCAAAAGACAAAGGGAGCTGCTTAGATTCTACAAAAGCCACGGCCATTTCGTCGTAGCGGGAGGGAGCTATGCCTCACTGTGCCCGGAGTATTTCGAGACGCTGGCCGACACGGTGATCGCCGGAGAGTCGGAATATATATGGAAAGCATTCTGCAGTGACATCGAAAAAGGGGAGCCTAAGAAGCTATATCAGGAAACGAGTGGGGTGTCGCTTGAGGATTCGCCGACCCCGCGCTTCGATCTGCTCAGGCTCGACAAATACCAGGCGGTGAGCCTCCAGTTCTCGAGGGGCTGCCCTTACAGGTGCGAATTCTGCGATATTATCGTTATGTTCGGCAGGAAGCCCAGAGTTAAATCGTTCGAACAGGTGGGCAAGGAACTCGACGAGCTGAGAAAGCTGAACGTTACGAACGTATTTTTCGTGGACGACAACCTCATCGGTAACAAGCCCGTCGCAAAAAAACTGATGGCTTACCTTCGTGATTACCAGAAGGAGCACTGCTATAAATTCCTCTTCGGCACTGAGGCCTCGCTCAACATGGCCCAGGACGACGAGCTCCTGGAGCTGTTCAAGCAGGCGAATTTCGACTGGGTTTTCATAGGCATAGAGTCCCCGGACGAGGAAAGCCTTAAGGAAACGATGAAGTTCCAGAACACGAGGGGGGACATACTCACATCGATCAGGCACATATACTCATACGGGATCGAAGTTCTGGCGGGCTTTATTATCGGCTTTGATAACGACACCACGCGCACATTCGACCTTCAGTACAATTTCATACTCAATTCCGGCATACAGGCGGCGATGATAGGCCTTCTGACGGCAGTGCCGAAAACCCCACTTTACGAAAGGCTCGAAAAAGACGGCAGGCTAATAAAGGAAGCGAGCGCAACAGACAACACCAAGCTCGGTACGAACCTCATACCGAAACAAATGAGTTACGATGAGATGGTGAACGGGTATAGGGAGCTTTACTACAGGCTCCTCGACGATAAGACCATAGCCGAGCGGATAAGGAACAAAACGTCATACATGAGCAAGCCGCTGTTCAGGAGCACCTACGGCATAGGCGAACAGCTGCAGTCGCTGCGCAAATTCTTTTTCAACGGCATTTTTCCCGGAGGCTTCACCAGGACTTATCACTTCTTACGGACATTCCCGTTCACGAGGCCCAACATGGTTCCCCTCGTCATTCAGGACTGGACTATAGGCATATCCATGAGGAACTACGTCGACCGTCATTTCATCAAGGAGTTCGAAGAGAAAAACAGCCTCGCCGGGAACCACCTGGAGTCGCTCGAAACCTCGTTCCAGCGCTACGTCAGCAAAGGCGCGCTCGAGGTTTCCCTCAAGAGGTTTAAAAACGCTGCGGCCAATCTTTCGATCTCGATAAAGGGCATACTCGATGGCGAGTTCTTCGAGCACATAGGCCCTCACCTAGAAAGGGTCCTTCAGAGCACTCCGTCATCCATAACACTCAACATCGAGGAGTTCCACGAAACGCAACACCGGCACCTGCACGAGCTATTCAAGCGGCTGTCGCGCTACGGGGACAGGATTCATGTCGCGGTCCACGAGAAGCTTCGGGACGAGGTGCACATCGATTCCTCAGTTTTCAACCTCGTGCTTGAGAGCTGATCACTGCACTGGTAATTTTCTTCAACAAATATCCACTCACTAGGGGTATAAAATGACTCAAGGAAAAAATCCATCCTCAATAATGCGCACAGGATTCGGCTTCTGGGAATCGAAAGTCTTGCTCACAGCCGTGGAATTCGAGCTCTTCACCGTGTTAGGCGATAAAGCCATTACAGGTCAGGAGATTAGAGAGAAGCTTTCACTGCACCCGAGGGGCATATGGGACTTCCTTGACGCGCTAGTGTCCATGGGGTTCCTGGACAGGGAAGGTGACGGTCCAGGCGGGTTATACAAAAACACAGAGACCACGCGGCTCTACCTGGACAAGCATAGCCATACATACGTGGGCGGAATACTGGAGATGCTTAATGCGCGCCTTTTCAAATACTGGGACGACCTGGGCGAGGCGCTTAAAACGGGGAAACCCCAGAACGAAATAAAGCACAGCCAGAAATCCATATTCGAGGAGCTATATTCGGACATACCGCGCCTCGAACAATTCATGGGGGCGATGACGGGGCTCTCCCACCAGAACTTCATCGCTCTCGCCCAGAAGTTCGATTTCTCGAAATACAGGACCCACTGCGATGTGGGCGGCGCGGCGGGCGTCCTTTCGATCGCGGTTGCGGAAAAACACAGGAACCTGGCATGCACGTCATTCGACCTCCCCGCTGTCGAGCCGATTGCGAAAAAAGCGATAGAGCGGGCGGGCCTCTCGGACCGTATATCGACCGCATCGGGAGACTTCTTCCGTGACCCCTTGCCGAAGGTGGACGTGATAACCATGGGGATGATACTCCACGACTGGAACCTAGAGAAGAAGAAGCACCTTATAAGGTCGGCTTACGAGGCTCTGCCCAAAAAAGGGGCGCTAATCGCCGTAGAGAACCTGATAGACGACGCGCGAAGGGAGAACACGTTCGGGATACTCATGTCCCTCAACATGCTGATTGAATTTGGGGACGCGTTCGATTTCACAGGGGCTGATTTCAGGGAGTGGTGCGGGGAGGTGGGGTTCAGGGAGTTTGAGGTGATACACCTCGTAGGCCCCTGCAGCGCTGCGGTAGCGTATAAATAGCCCGGTATACAGGACTCATAAGCTGCCCTAACCGCGGGCATCATAAAAAAATTACCGCTATTTATTTGACAATGCTCCATATACATGAATAATTTTTAGTCTTTTACAGCAATGGCGAGGAGTATATCATGCAGGCGGTAATTAAAACCGGCGGGAAACAGTACATCGTGAATAAGGGCGATGTGATAATAGTTGAAAAACTAAACGGAAATCCCGGAGACGAGGTGGAGTTCAAGGAAGTGCTCATGGTCGCCGACGAGGGAGGAGTGAAGTTAGGCTCCCCGGTCCTCGACAATGCCGTTGTAAAAGCGAAGATAATCGGTGCAAAGAAAGGTGAGAAAGTCACCATATTTAAGTTCAGAAGAAGAAAGAACTTCAGAAAAAAGACCGGGCACCGTCAGGTGTATATCTCGGTAGAGATTACTGACATTTCAATGTAGGGAGGTAACTTAAAATTGGCAACTAAAAAAGGCGGCGGAAGTACAAGAAACGGCAGGGACTCCATTGGCAGAAGACTGGGGCTCAAAAAGTTCGGCGGCGAGATAGTAAAGGCCGGTAATATCCTTGCCAGACAGAGGGGCACAGTATTTCACCCGGGGCTCAATGTGGGTCTAGGCAGGGATCATACCCTTTTCGCGCTCACAGACGGGATAGTAGAGTTTCAAAAGTTCAAGAAAAATAAAACCAGAATCAGCATCCAGCCGGTCGAGGCCTAGTTCGAAAAACGGCTTCTAGGGAATCTAGACCTGTTTTAAAGTCTTTATCGAAGTCTCGGGCGATAGCGCAAAGCCTGAAGTTCTTAATTTCTTCGCTACATACTCATTTCCGACTATACGAAATATTTCCCCGAGTCAGGCTCATGAGATGTACCGAGGGGTTATGTTAACATTCTGTTAAAATTGATCTTTACTAGTTAAATATTAGTCAGTATTATGAAAGTAGATTTACTTTATCGAATATCGTCACTTTAGAATGAATGCAATTCACCCGGACGTGATGCATTCACTGCAACAACCGGAGAAATGAGGTAAATGGGATTTAAATCCAGGATAGGAAATGTATATTCGGGTAACACACTCGTTCTGGTTTTTATCTTTATTTTGCTTTCCGCGTTGATCTCCGTTTTTGACTCTTATTTCTTCACCTCCACTTTAACAGAAGAAAGAGGACAGGAACTCGCCCAACTTTTTAATACGTCCGGCAAGAGCTTCGCCGACACTTCTAAGGAAATTCTCAATTCCAGGAAGGACGTTGTATATATTAAACTTCTCAACCCCGAAGGAGTTCTAATCCAGAGCTTCGGCGGAGAAGACGGAGACAATGTAGAAATTATTCCGATAACCACACCCGATAACCACTCCATAATCCTGAGCGTGGTGGGCAGGAACTACAAGAGCCTCATGATATCGTCATTGATGTGGAGCGTGCTGATAGGTATCGCGGTATCGGTAGTAGTAGTATTCATTCTATCCCTCTTCTCGTCGGGCAGGAGCGACTCGATGGAAAACCTGATATCCGCCATGAAGAGCGTTACTCGAGGGGATCTCGCGGGCTCGAAGCTCGACCCGGAGTCTTCCGACGACGTGACGACGATAAGGGCTTACGAGACGTTCAATCAGATGGTTAACCGTCTCAGGAAAAGAGAGGATTTGGATGAGGATATTCCTCCCGCTTTCCAGCCGACGCTGATCCCCGCCGATGAAGACGAAGATGAAATACCCGCGAGACCGAGGAACGTAACCGTTGTAGTAGTCAAGATTGCGGACTTTCAGGAGCTTTCGAACACGCTCAAGCCTTCCGAGTTCAACTCGTTCCTGGCCGATTACAGGAAAGCCGCGTCAGCGATAATCTCGAACTACGGCGGAGTGATAGAAGCACTGCTCAAGGACGAGATAGTAGCCTTCTTCAATGCTCCCGAAGAGCAGGTAAACCCCGAGCTCAAGGCCGTTAGCTCGGCCGTCGAGGTTCTCCAGCTTCTCGCGAGCATCACTAGAGAGAGGAAGATAGAAGGCAAGACCGCAATAAGCGGAAAGGTAGGGATAGGAATGAAATCGATCCCAGTTTATGACGACTCGGGCATCCCTCACGGCGTAAAGGAAGTAACCAACATAGCCAGGAGAATCAGCACCGTCGCACCAGTATGGAGGGTCATAGTATCGTCAGGCGTCTATGATACTGTAAAAGATTATGTCGAAGCCCGGGAGCTCAAGCTCGGAAACGATACCTACTATTCCATCGTAGGTATAGAAGAAGGCATTGCATAGCCCCCGTTTTCAAGCCCTACGCGTCCAATCGGTTCCTGAAAAAAAATAAGCCAAAACTGATATATAAATCGTTTCAAGTCGACTAAACACAAGTTTGTTTCGCTTCCGAGGCTTGGGTAAACTTTTTCCAATGACCATGGACAATAAGAGAGTGGTCGTCGCAATGAGCGGCGGCGTCGACAGCACTGCGGTCGCGGCTCTCCTGAAAAAGGAGGGATACGACGTAATCGGCATAACCATGCAGCTCCTGGATTACGGTGAAGCCGAAGGGGGCTGCTGTTCGCTCGATCAGGTGGTTGACGCAAGAAGAGCCGCCGAGCAGTTAGGTTTCCCGCACTACGTTGTCAACTACACGGAGGAGTTTAATAAATACGTCCTCACGTACTACGTGGATAAGTACAGGTCAGGAAAGACCCCCATACCATGCGTGCTCTGCAACAAGCACATTAAATTCGATCTCCTGCTGCGCCGTGCCCTTGAGCTCGGAGCCGAATACCTAGCAACAGGACACTATGCGAGGATACGGAGAGACGAGTCCAGCGGAAAACTGACTCTCAACAAGGCAAGGGATGCCTCCAAAGATCAGACTTACTTCCTCCACACTCTTACCGAGAGGGAGCTCGGACGCCTCATGTTCCCTATCGGCGACATGACGAAGGACGAGGTCAGGGATATTGCAAAGTCTTTCAGGCTCAGGCAGGCGGAGAAGCCTGACAGCACAGGGGTCTGCTTCGTCCCGGATGGGAATTACAGGGATTACCTGACGGCGCGGGCGGCGTTCGCATTGGAGAAGGGCAAGATAGTGAATACCAGGGGTGACGTGCTCGGGAACCATGAGGGCGTGTTCTCATTCACTGTGGGGCAGAGGAGGGGCCTCGGCATCGCCACGGGAAAGCCGATGTACGTGACACGCATAGAGCCAGAATCGAACCGTGTTATAGTGGGAGAGGAAGGCGAGTTATATAAGACAAAGCTCATAGTTGAAAGTATCACATGGGTAGATAATACCATTAAAGTATACAAGATAGATCATATACTTGAAGTTAAGGCTAAGATCAGATACAGGCATCCCGAAAGTGTTGCTTCCTTAAGGATGTGGAGCCGCATGGAAGGAATGCTCGAGTTCAAAGACCCGCAGCGCGCGATTACACCCGGCCAGGCGGTTGTGTTCTATAGGGGCGACGAGGTGCTCGGAGGAGGGTGGATAAGAGAGGTGCTCCCGCAATGAAGAGCATCTCGGTGGTCACATTCGGCTGCAAGGTAAACCAATACGATACTGCGGCTATCCTGAACAAGCTCCCCCGGAGCAAATACGCGAGAGTTCCGTTCCCGGAAAAGGCGGATGTCTATGTCATAGACACATGTACGGTGACCCATAAGGCGGACGCCGAGGCCAGACAGTACATCCGCAGGGCAAGACGGGCCAACCCGAACGGCGTTGTCATCGTGACGGGCTGTTACGCTCAGGTATCCGCTGAAGAGCTAAGAGAAATAAAGGATGCGGACTACATTGTCGGGAACTCGCACAAATTCTCGGATCTCCTCAAAGTGGTAAGGGAAGGAGAAACCCGGAGCGAGCCCAAAATACTCATTTCGGACATATTCAAAGAAAAGAAAAAAAGCTTCGAGACTCCCGGAATCGAATTTTTCCCCGGACGAACCAGAGCATTTTTAAAGGTCCAGGACGGCTGCAACTACGCCTGCACGTTCTGCATAATCCCTCGCGCGCGGGGCAGGTCGAGGAGCCTCCCTATCGGAGAGATATTGAGCCGTATGGAGAAGCTCGCCGAAGCGGGGTACAAAGAGATAGTGCTTACGGGCATACACATTGCGAGCTACGGCAGTGACATCGGAACTAATTTCTTCGAGCTTGTGAGAAACATCGAGAATGAGAAGATCGTAAAACGCGTCCGTCTGACTTCCCTCGACCCCGCCGACACCGGTACAGAGCTGGTTGAGTTGATATCGGGCGCCGAGACGATATGCCCCCAGTTCCACATAGCCCTCCAGAGCGGCGATGGGAGTGTTCTCAGGAGGATGAGGAGACGCTACTCGCCGGAAAGGTTCCTCGCGCTTACGAACCTGATACGCGAGACTATCCCCGATGCTTCTATAGGCTCCGATATAATGGTTGGATTCCCGGGGGAAACAGAGGACGAGTTCCTGAACACGTATAATGTCGCAAAGGAATCTCCGCTCACATACTTTCACGTATTCCCATATTCGAAGAGGAAATCGACTCCGGCCGCTTCGATGCCGGCTCAAGTGCATCCCGAAATGATCAAAGAGAGGAGCACGCTCTTGAGAGAGCTCGGGAACAGAAAAAAGACGGACTTCTACAGAAGGTTTATTGGCAGAACACTCCCCGTACTGGTCGAGACAGGCGGAAAGGGCACGACGCCCAACTACATACCGGTGCGCCTCCCGAATGGGGGCCTCAGCATCGGGGATGAGATCGAGGCAACTATTACAGCGGTCGGTCCCGAAGAAGTTGTATCGTCCCTCATACGCAGTCCCTCCTGACGCCGTATTATTCAAATGAGCATGAAATGACGCTTCATCTCCTTCCTATCACTCTTTTTACTTACACTCACATCCTGCAGGGTGGCTGGTTCGTCGGGGAAGGCGCTTACCGAGGCGGACTGGTTCGTACCTTATGAAACGCTTACCGTATGGACGCTCTAGGACACTCACATAAAGGACGAAGCGCACATTAAGCCTTTTGAAAACGCGATCGAGGACATTAACGATAACGTCCTGTATATAGACATGGC
>JBIOKC010000032.1:0-14529 GCA_044451425.1 Thermodesulfobacteriota bacterium | reverse complement strand
TTGCACACCCCATACCTGTCGCGGGCTCGATAACGAACCTGAACATTAAACTAAACGGAGCAGCGAGCGGTACTGTAACGTTCACTGTACGTAAAAATTCTGCTACTCCAGCCACCCCTATCACTTGTGCGATTACTGGAACAGCTACATCGTGCGCAGACAATACTAACTGCACCGTTTTAGCTGCGGGCGATACCATTGACCTTCTAACCGTAACGTCGAGTGCCCCGGGCCTGTTGGCTAATACTTCTATAGTGTTCCACCCAGGATCGGGTTGTCCACCATAGAGATTTAAAATCTCGATAGCTTGATGCTTTACTGAATATAGATGATTCATTGAACATTAAATGAGGTCCAGGTGATTATTCCCTTGCCAAAACTGAAAATCCAGGGACCGCAAAAGAAATGACTTGATGCTTGAAAAATATCTTAATCTTGCTAGTTTTTAATCTTAAACACAAATAAAATGTTAGGGGGACAGTCCCGCACGACATTGTCGTGGAATTCAAAAACTTGACCCGGATCACCTGGACCTACAGGAGCAACCGGGCCTGCGGGGCCCACCGGACAACCTGGACCTACGGGAGCAACGGGTACTACGATATTGGCTGGGGTATCTAACGGGAGTTTAAGCACAAGTAGCACCACCTATGTAGATTTACTTTTAATAAATTCCAACAGTACGGAGTCTAACGTCGTACATAGAATGCCGGTTTCTGGCGTATTGCGAAATCCAAATGCATCTTTGGACGGTAGCCCTGGTACTGGTAGCAGTGCAAAATCATACACATTTGCCGTACGCAGGAATTCAGGTTCTGTTACTTCCACCCTTACATGTGTAATAAATAGTGGTTCAACTTCTTGCTCGGATAACGTGGACTGTGTGGCTTTTTCAGCGGGAGATACCGTAAGTGTCTCTTGCGTTCCCAGTTCCTCCCCTAGCCCTACTGCAAGAACAGTCACAATTTCTGCTTCTTACCAGCCGGGAAGGACGTGTCCTTGATAAAGCGGGAGGCGGAAGATGGGGAGGAGTTGAAAATTATGGTGCTTTTCGATCCTTCGACAGGCTCAGGACGAACGGGCTTACTTTTAAGCTACCCTCACCCTTCATCCTCTCCCTCGCAGGGGAGAGGGAATGCAAATAGGAACGGGAAAATCTTCCCTCACCCTCCTTTAAGAAAGGAGGGAATTGAAAGGCTTAAAGTAAAGGAGGAGGTGCCTTACATTCTTAAAACCGTATCTTTCAGAGGACCCTATAATTTAAATATTTTAATTTGCTTAATGGGAAAGACGAGATCCCGAATCGAGTTCAGGATGACGGATTAAAAATGAAGAACACTCCGTGTGTGTGCTAGAGCAGATCGTGGAGCTGCTCTTCGAGCTGGTCTAGGTTGTGATCGGCGCTTTCGTAAAACGCCGCAAGGTTACAGTTAGGTTCGAGGGAGGATTTCTTACGGTCAGCTCGAGGGAGATGTCCGTCCTCTTGTTCACTGTGGGCCAGATGTGTTTAAGCACGTACTTCCCCTCACATATCTCTTCGGGTGAGGAATAGGGGTTGTCCTTAGGCTCGTTCTCCCCGTACTCCGCGACGCCGGAGGCATTTTCACCGGTCTGCTTCGTTATCTCTTTCGACTTCTCTTTGAACGCGTCCATATATTCTTCGGGGCTGTCGAGCGAGCCGCGAAGGTGGACAATAGCCATGGACAGCTTGCCGTCGGCGAATACGTAGACGAGGTCGTAGGCGGGCTCTTCTTTCTCCACCTCGACCGTGACGCGGGCGTCGGGCGCGCCCTCCGTATCGACGTGCACTCCGCCTTCGACGAGTTGCGGGCGCGACTCGCCTCCGAGCCTGTACGTGAGCACAACGTTCCCCACCTTCATCAGCTCCGCTTTTTCGAGCTTCTTGACCTCGCTCTTGGTCATGCCCCACCTCACGTCTCTGAAGTCGGGCTTCCGATTGCGGGAGCAGGAGGCTCCGACGAGGAAAATCAATATAGTCAATGACAGGGACTTTTCTATTTTCAACGGCAGCCTATCACCGGGCGGGGGGAGTAAGCATATATTATGGAGGAGTTGGGGAAAGATGCAAGGCGCACACTTAGTGTGATTCTATGGTATTTTCCGGACTTCTTAACGAATCCTACGCCCCCTCCATCCGTTACTCTAATCCATTCCGTTGGAATAAGGGTGTACGTTATTCCATTAAATTAGGTTAAATTGGAATAAGGGAAAGAATACAATGAAAAGAAATAAAATTCGTAAGATACCTGAACTTCCGCCGCCAAATATCAATTATTTTAAAATATATAAAGAACTAAGCAAAGCCAGTAGTGCTGTGGGTGGGCTTCAGGGCCTTTTAATCAATATCCCGAACAAGTTTTTGTTGATAGATCCACTTTTGATTAATGAAGCACTTTCTAGTTCAAGAATTGAGGGGACTCAAGCGACTCTGGAAGAGGTTTATAAATTTGAAGCGGATGAAAAAGGTGTCGAACAATCAGGAAAAGAAGAAGATATACAAGAGGTCATTAATTATAGAGAAGCGCTTAAATATGCAATTGGAAAGATCGAGAAGGAGAGGCAGCCCATAGGGGAGAACTTCATCAAGGAGATTCACTCGATACTGCTCGACTCTACTAGAGGGGAAAAAAGGGACAGGGGTAATTTGAGACGAATTCAAGTTTATGTAGGAAAACCAGGCGGGTCATTTGATGAAGCGAGTTATATCCCTCCCCCTCCAACAGAACTGCCACCTGAGCAATTGGGAGAACTATATAAATGCGAATGAGGAAGAAGACCCACTCGTGATCGCAGCAGTTTCTCATTATCAGTTTGAGGCTATACATCCGTTTATGTATGGTAATGGCAGGATCGGCAGGATTCTAATACATATTATCTTATTTAAAAGAGGATATCTCCATTACTCATACTTATATTTGAGCGATTATTTTGAGTACTGGCGAAATTCTTACATAGATGAGCTTGAGAAGATGGATAACGATGGAGTGTGGGAAGAGTGGATAAATTTTTTTCTCATATCGGTTTCGTTTCAGGCTAATGCGACAAGACTTAAGGCTCTTAAAATGCTCACATTATATCAAGAGACGAAAGACAAGATTGAATCTTTTAGGTCATTCTATACTCGAAATCTGCTCGATGTAATTTTTTCAAAGCCGATTATCTCATCCAAAATCATAAGAGATTTATTGCCAGCGAACAGTAACCAGACTATTTATAATTTGTTGGAGAAATTTGAAAATGCGGGGATTTTGGTCGAGATAGGTAAAGGTAAAAGAGGCAGGGTATATGCTTTTGAAGCGCTTATGGATATGTTGAGAAGTACTATGTTTGAAGAGATTAAAGGTCAAGATTCGCTTGAAAAAAATGAAGAAGGTAATCTTAAGTCGAGAATTGAATGACGGCATAGTGCCGGCTGATATTGAAGAGGAATCTTAATTCAGAGTCTTACAGAAATTCCTCAACCGCTTCAAGCACAGCGCCGGGTGCGTCTTCCTGCAAAAAATGGGAGGCGACGGGGACTTCTCTCACGTCTGCGTGAGGGTAGACGTATTTCCACATTTCAAGCACTG
This sequence comes from Thermodesulfobacteriota bacterium, assembly GCA_044451425.1. Lineage (GTDB taxonomy): Bacteria > Desulfobacterota_D > UBA1144 > Nemesobacterales > UBA2774 > 2-12-FULL-53-21. Next base: position 10,939 of record JBIOKC010000032.1, on the reverse strand, counting down.
ACGGCGGCAGGACGGGGTCGAGCATACCCCACACGATTAGGACCGGTATATCGCTGAAAAGAGGCAGGCCTTCCTCTATGCGTTTCATTTCCTCCCACGAGGGGTCGCTCTCATGCACCGTGATGTCGCGCGACCAGCATAGAAGCGCTTTTCTGGACTCGGGAGAAGGGAAGGGCGCAAGGTATGCATCCATGACTTCTTTCGTTATCTTCTCCGGGTAATTCACAGTTCCCGACATCGCACGGCTCACGTATCCGTTCTTCTCAAGCACGAACGACTCCCCGCGCGGAGAGCGTATCATCTCTATCAGTCTAGGGAAGGAGGCTCCGGGCCAGCGCGCGAACGCCCACGTGTTAGTAATCACGAGACGCTTTATAAGTTCCGGGTGTCTCACAGCGAAGCCGAGGCCGACGGGGCCGCCCCAATCGTGCATTGCGAGCGTGATGTCCGTGAGGCCAAGTGACGTAATCAGGGCTTCGAGGTTCGCTACGTGATGCCTCAGAAGATACGGGTACGGTTCACCGGGCGCGTCCGACTTGCCCATGCCCATATGGTCCGGGACTATGACGCGGCGTTCCTTCGACAGCGCCGGGACGAATTTACGCCATAGGTATCCCCAAGTCGGGTCGCCGTGCAGCAGTATTACGGGCTCTCCTTCCCCTTCGTCCACGTAATGCATCATGAAATTCCCCGCATCGAAGAATCGAGGCGTGAAGGGGTAAGCCCCGCCGAATGTTTCGTCCTTTATACAGGGCATTGTGGCTACTACGATACTATATTCATGTGGACGGTGTCTATGGGGCGATCAGATGCGTGCACATTTTGATAAACAGTCTTGTATAATTAGGTCGTAACTATATAAATATATAGATGTATACAGCTGAGCTTTTGCCCCGATCCGAAACCGGCGCTCTGACTTTATAGTAGGTGCCAGCGGGCCGTATGCTTGGCGTAATACTTTTCTTCTAACCGAACCGGTATCCGTGTGCTAAATGCAGGTAATTTGTCATAGTTCTGAAAAGCGTTTACAGGAGATGAATTAATTAGAGGGAGTCATGGTATTCCGGTTAAGATAGATTTAGCCAAAAAATCTTAACTATAGGGGGAATAACCATGATTAAACAATAATATTTCATATTAAGAAAGCTCAACATACTTGAGCTGGGTCAAGTACTTGGGAACATATCCTAAGCCTGCCGTAAATTTGGAGTAGTGAGCCGGTTATTTTCTAGTTTAATCCTGGGGTAATCGTCAATTAGAATATGGCTGAATTTCTCCTGTTTCTTCTACAGTCACAGGACAGCCTTCTAAATAGTGGGGAATTTGTTTTTCTAACTCTCGTGTTTTTTTTGCGACCATGACCTTAATACAGGGTGTTCCATCTTCGAGCGCGCCCGTATAAACTCCCACAACGCCCGGGATTTTCATTATTTCGACTGAGTGGGCTTCCATCGCATCCTTGACATTACATGCCGCCATTACGCTTCCCCTGGTGCTATTATTAATATCGGCTTGCCATTCTAATCCTCCATATAATATCCAGAAAAAGACAAATAACACTAGGGAAAATATAATTAATCTTATGGAATTTTTCATGGATCAAATCTCAATATTTAAAGAATCTCAAAACTCGGCGAGAGGTAATAAACACAACGAACTTCTCAAAATTGTATTAATGTTCAAAAAGTAACGTAATAAGTACCAAGGATATTATCCTCTATTGTCGATGACATATATAGACGATAATTTTATGCATAACCTCCATTTAATTGCCAACCATATTAACGGTCTTGCCTAATTCAGCGCTGTAAAAGTTGAGTACATCATTTATCGGATTCGCGACAGCGATAGAGGATGTGTTGCAGACACCGCTACCCGCGTATAAAAGACCAACTGCGCGGGGTTTGGTAGAAATATCTTCAACCATCAATGAACCTGAGTCCCCGCTATTCAGAAACCCGCAACTGCTGTTACTAATAACGATTTGCCCTGTAAATGTCTTAGTGAAGGCGGTACCGCCAGCGCATTCATTTTCATACGTAACACTTACTGTCGCGTTGAGACCGACTATCTTGCTCCTTGAAAGTCCCGTTGTTCTCCCGCTCTTTTTAACCGCCTCGCCAATGGAGGCCGATACCGTATTCTTTGATATTGTTCCGATCTCAAGTATCGCGCCGCTCGTGTCCACCATCCCAGGTAAAGTCTCGGCGATTCCTGCGTCTACATTAGCATTCGGGAGGCTACCCCCATTACTTGGTGGAAGTAAAAGGGCGACACTCTGGGAGTTGCTAGAATTACAGCGGGCATCGACCAAGCCCGGTTGTATAACAGGGTCCCCGGAACTAGCCACTTTACCGTTCCCGCCGGAGACTATGTCAGAGTAAAGCACGTGCCAATTGCTTAATATATACATATTACTCCCGTCAGTAATGAGGGATCCAAGAGTCCCGCTGCAGCAATATCCGTTGGCTAAATCAAACTTCCACCCCCCAGAGGTGCCCAATTTTATCGGTGGAGACTGTTTTGCCTTATGACTTACTGGCTGTGTTGGAGTATTACTAATTGGAGGCTTCGTGGTGGGTGGAAACCACCCCCAGTAAGCAACAATGCGTCCCGTAACCACAACTGCTACCGGTACTTCTTCGATGTTGTTCGGAACACCTACCACTCCTTCAGACGTTGTAAAAACCTGAATGATTGGATTACCCGTGTGGTCGATTCCAACCGCAGTTCCAACAACATTCGGATTTTCCATCAGCTTTTCGGTATACGTTTTCTGCAATTGCGCTGCTCTCCATAGACTATGCGGTACGGTATCGGCAGCAATAGACTGGTTTCCGCCAATAAATGGCAAAAGAAATAATGCGATTATAAATATATTCATCGTTAGTCTTTGATTGAATTTATGGATCATTATTATTCCCTCCTCGGTCGTTTCAATAACATAATAACTCTAAACTAAGTGCAAAGCACGTGCCATGTGCCGGCTCCTCCGGTTCGATATCATAATAACCTACCGGATTATGATTGAAATCGCTGTTTGTTATATTGATTGAGAGAGTTTTAAGTATAATCGTCATCTATGGCGATGGCTTCTAAAGTGACACTTTTTGCTCTACATTGGCGTGATGTGACAATATTTGTCATTCGTATGCTTTTATGGGCTTTTGTCATGGTATTAATGGATTAATGTTTATCAATTGGAGGAAGTATGATATTTTATACTACTCATTATTTAAAAGGAGGCGGCTTAAGTCATGGAAGGATATAAGTATTCCGTGAGCCAAAATAAAGAATGTCAATCTCCAATTATAGGTTCATTGCATATGTGACAGATGGAGGTGTAGCGATGTATATATGACCTTACCCCGGATATCTGGGCCGATTAAAAGTTGAGGAATCTTGTAAAAGAATTTATTCAGGATATCTAGGATGAAGAAGTCCAGATTCGGATACTGATTAAAATGGAAGCTTACAATTCGTGTTCTTAAAAGTAAGATTATGTTTATGTATACCATCAAGCGTTCAATCGCAGTCATAAGACCAAAGCAACCTTTTATTGATTGGGCAAATCAATTGTCTTATGCTGAATGTGACGCTTTATCCGGGCCCACGCTTCCGGGTGCAGCTCCCTTTTCCAATGCGTGTGGTGGTGGGGGGGGATACGCCTCCTCGTGATAACAGGTATAAATGTACTAGAGAGTTCCCGAATTGAGTCCGTGACGGTCCGGCCGCGGCTGATATGAATAAAATGTTGAATTTCCGATTATTACGATATAAGTAAAACAAATCCCCGTGTAAATCGTGATATCGGCAGCGGGGGAATTTCCCTGAATATTTCCAAGACGGATAATACTATTCCTCCGGGTCGTCTATAGTCGGGTTAAGACGGAATACTTTCCGGGAAGCGGACAGTCCGCGCTCCGGCAATCCGGGTATAATAATCGTGGTTTCAAGATGAATTCCGGTGGATGGATTCGATTGTCACTACATGCAGGGGTTTACGGGGCGCAGTCTGTAATATGAAACTCGTTAAATGGCTTCCTCTTTTTTTCCTTGGCGCCGCGCTTGAAAGCACCATGCAGATATCCTTTAAAAAAGGCGCGACGATCCACATGGAAAGAAAGGGGTTAGGTTACTATTTCGGCCTTCTTAAAGAGAAATGGGTGATAATCGGGCTGCTTTCATACGGCATAGAAATGGTTATCTGGATACTCCTGCTCTCGGCAATTCCACTGTCAATCGCGTTTCCGCTGACGGGAATCCAACAGGTATTCCTGATACTCTTTTCTGCTTTCATTCTGAAAGAAAAAATCGACAGGGTCGAATGGCTGGGTGTGGGGCTCGTTGCTGCGGGGATCGGGATAATAGTAGGATACGGTTAGGGTGATATAAACGGAAATTAATCAATTAACCATAGAAGTTCCGCTTGGATTCCGCGAGATCTGATTTATACTATAAGTAAGCACGATGCGATATCCACAATTCATACAAATCCTGGATATGCATAAGTCCGGTAATTTATGTCCCTATGTTCTCAACCGCCCTCACACGGAAAGTTAAAGCCATCGATTAAATGGCAGCTTGGACTTACGCTGACATCTATAAAAAAGATTACCGATTTATCCATACTGGCGCTTTTATTCGTTACCACAACGAGCTTTACTGTCGTATGTTCTTTAATTCCCTGCGGCTACTCGTATGAAGATTCGATCTCGTACAAACTTCTAAGGGCTAACATGAAGGACTATATCGGGGTCTTTGATCCGGGCGACGAATACGATCACGTGGTTGAGATAACAAAGTCCGGCATAGTATTCGATTTTCTCGGTTCGGACTACCGCGATGAATTAGATAATGCCCTCTCCGACGCAGCGTTAGGTGATTTCGGAGCGCTCGTCCGTCCGGCTTATTTTACTTACCGTGCCTATGCTGCCGATAATTTAAGAAAAAGCCCGGGGTCGGGGATGAACGGAGAGTTCTTCGCTCAAAACGCCAATTTCAGGACCGTGCGTTATATACGCACCGATCTGTTTAACGAGAACTATAAGGCGGGCGGTCTTTATAACTATTACGTCGCGAGTATAAGTCCCACTCGTTCCGGCGAATCTCCCTTAGGCGACATTTCAATATCGAGCTCCGATGGCAATAGCGGGGATGACGAGATCTCCAATGTCGGCGATAGTCCTTTATCGACTCATAGCATGTTTGCGGCGCTCTCCATATTAGGCACGTATCCCGATAGCGGTGTCATAGAGATAGAGCTGCCGCCCGTATTCAGATTGGGCGATAAAAAAATAACCGTCGGGGCCGGCTGGCTGCTCCCTTCGGGTCTTGAGCTGCCGATAGGGGGTACAATTGACGATTCCGCCGATGAAGGCGCTTATTTTCTATGTGTAATATTAAGATTCTGAACCAATCCCTCACAACGGTCTTTGTACATGCGGGTTAAGACAGTCGATAAAACCCGATTTTCAAATTTTCTGAGTCTTCTCGATCCGGGCGCGCCTGATATTTTCCTGACATAACGACGGAATCATCGAAGTCGGGCACTATCGCTTCTTCTTCCGGTTTGCGTTGCGGATTTGCCAGGTATGGGGGATTCAAAGACACCTCGCCTTCTTTCGACTACTCTTTCAAATTTACTATTCGTGCATTCGAACTATCATAAAAGAGTTATTACGGGCGGTAGCAAATAATCGAAACGGATAAGTACAAAACATTCAAAGTAATCTTTCTCTGGCTCATCCTGGTTTCGTCGGATACGGTCGCGCTGCTGATGTTAAAACTTGGGGCCGTCAGAACGGCCTCGTCGGGATGGATGCCCGACTATCTCGTATTGACAGGTTACGGCATGTACATAGTCTCATTCGTCGCCTGGATGCAGATTCTGAAGAATACCAGATTGTTCATCGCGATTTCGGCGTCGTCGATGCTCTATGTAACGATGCCAATTGTATCGCACTTTTATATCGGTGAAACTCTCAAGCCGTCTATACTTATAGGGGCATTCTTTATCGCTGCCGGAGTACTGATAATCGGACTAAGGGGAAATAAGAAGTAGTACGAGCCCGGAATAGCTATTCCGGGATTATGCTTATACCAGTCCCCTGATCCTCAACCTTCATTTGCAATCAGCACGTCATTCGACAATGTCGAGACATTATTGAAGAACTCTTTTGTTTTGTTTATCACGATGTCCTTGTCGTTGTCTATCGTAATGATGTGATAACTGTTTTTTAATCTGATGAACTGCTTGTTATCGGAGCCGATATTCTCGTATATATACTGCGCGTTCTTTACGTCGCAAATATCATCCTCTTCGGGATGCATTATTAACGTCGGGGTTTTCACCTTATTCATATTCTTTTTTAAGTACCCCGAGTACCTCAGGAGCTCAGCGAAGGTTACGGCGGGATACCTATCGTAAGCGCTCAGGTTATCGGACGCGAGCATGGTGATTACCTTCTTTCTCACATGCTCGTTCTTAACACCGTAGGGCTCCCTTTCCATGAATGAATAATCGAGTATATTCGCAACGGGCGTGAATGCCAGGGGTATCAGGAACCTGAGCCAAGGCAGGCTCCATCCGTCGAGGGATAACGTCGGCGACAGGAGCGTGAGCGCTTTGGGGGTATCGTATTCTATCGCAATGCTCAGACATATGAGCGCTCCCAGGCAGAGGCCCGATAAATACACCTCCTCGTATGTCGAGGACAGTCTCTCGAACTCGGCCTTCGCGAAACTGTCCCAGTCCCGCCATTTTTTCGACTTCAGGTCCTCTATGCTCGTACAGTGTCCGGGCAGGCAGGGGCAGTACACGTCGTAATCCATTTTGTGCAGCTTCCCTCCGTAATACCTCATCTCGAACGGGCTGCCGGTGAGACCATGGAGCATAAGTACGGCTCTTCTGTTATGTGCAGTGAGTGTAAAACCTTCTGATTTCTTCATTGTATGAATCTCCTGAAAAGCTGGTCCAGCAATTCTATAGCCATGTCTATCTCTTCGTCATCTGTGTGGAGCGACGGGGCCAGCGTAAGTACGTTCTTGTAATAACCTCCGACATCAAGTATCAATCCGTACTTCTTACCCCTGTAGTCGAGGTTCCCGAGGAGCCCTTCTTCCAGGAGCTTGTCGGTCAACGCCTTGCTAGGAGTGTACCCGTCCGCTTCGCATATTTCCATCCTCAAAGCGAGCCCGAGCCCGTCGACGTCCCCTATGTTTTTATACTTTTTCTTGAGCTCTCTCAATCCACCGAGAAATTTCCGGCCTTTCTTCTCTACCGAGCTTTCGTAATCCGTCTCCTCGGTCATGTTCATAACTTCGATGCCGGCTCTCACTCCCAGCGGGTTCGACGAGAACGTCGAATGAGTGGAGCCCGGCGGGAACACGGCGGGGTCTATTAGCTCCTCTCTCGCCCACAGCCCCGAGAGCGGGTTCATTCCATTGGTGAGGGCCTTGCCGAATATTATGATATCGGGCTTTATACCGAAATGCTCAATGGCCCAGAGTTTCCCCGTCCTGTAAAACCCCATCTGTATCTCGTCGTCCACGATCAAGATGTTATATCTGTTGGCTATCTCCTTTAACTTCTTGAAATACTCTGCGGGCGGGATAGTGTATCCGCCCGTACCCTGGACGGATTCTATAAAGAACGCAGAGAACTCCGACTCCGCTGCCTTCGAATCGTAAAAGGAGTGGTACTCGGATTCGAACAGGAATTCGAACTGATCGACGCAGTAGTAGCCGCATTCGTCGAATTTCTTGCCGTAGGGGCATCTGAAGCAGTACGGGAACGGCACGAAGTGCGCTCTGTCCGAGAAGTGGCCGTATCTCCTCCTGTACCTGTAGCTGGACGTTATCGACGTAGCGCCGAGTGTCCTACCATGATAGCCGCCCATAAAAGCGAACATAAGGTTTTTACCGGTGTAATTTCTAATGAGCTTGAGCGCGTCCTCTACGGCCTGGGAGCCGCCCACGTTAAAGTGTACCCGCCCCTCCATGCCGAAACGTTTTCTGTTCGCCTCGCATATTTTAGAGGCGAGGAGCGCCTTGTTCTCGTGCAGAAACTGCGAAGCGACCTGCGGCAGTGTATCCATCTGATCTTTTATCGCGTCGTTTATGCGTTTATTCCTGTAGCCGAAACTGCATGCGGAGTACCACATCTGAAGATCGAGGTACGGCTTTCCCTCCGAATCGTATACGAAACTCCCTTCGCACTCCCTGAATACCTTCGGATGCTCCAGATAATGGACTGTATCGCCGAATGAGCTATATCTGCTGTCCAGTTCCGATATCTCATTATCGGTCAGCATTCCTTTTCTCCTTGTTGAGTAAAACTTTCGTTATGTCATCGAAGTCCGAGAACTCGATGAAATCAATCGCGTTACGCCTGCAGTAATCCGAGAGCCTGTTCTTGGCGAATACGATGTCCGCCTTGCGTACCGCGCATATATCCGATTCTCCGTCCCCTATGTAGGTTACGGTCCTCTCCCTTTTGTATGTATTGATAATCGAGCACTTGCACATGCCACTTTTCATGTAGCACTCTCTTGTCTTGAACGGGAACGAGGGGACGGGCACGTAATTCTTTATTTTCAGATGGTTCGCGAAAACGGGTAAGGTCGGTATGCCGTTATTGAGCAGTATGATCTTGATCAGCCAGTCGAACCCGTCGCTGACTATATAGAAATCGATTCCCTTTTTTCTAACGGAGTTCAAAAAATCCGGAAAGCGCGGATCTATCTCTATATCGAAGGCGAATCTGAACAGCTCGGACTCCCTTATTCTCTCGATACACCTGAGCTGCATCTTGAGGCACTCCTCAGAACCTATCTTGCGCTGCTCCCAGAGCTTTTCGATCTCCTTCCAATGTTCGTCGGCGTAAAGGGTCAGGAGCTTGTCCACAACGTCTTCTATCGTTATCGTGCCGTCGAAGTCGCAGAATATAACATCTCCTTTCCCGATGGGCTCGGTCATTTCTTCTCTCGCATACTGCTCGCACAGCTCAATATTCGCGTAGTTGAAGGTTAAAGCCAGATTCTTGTTACTCATCGAACCTCCCCAGGACGAGACTCGCATTCGACCCGCCGAATGCGAATGAATTACTGAGAGCGATCTTTATCGGCACATCCCTCGCCTCGTTCGGGACGTAATCCAGATCGCACTCCGGGTCCACGTTCTCGTAATTTATAGTGGGGGGCAATATCCCGTTATGCAGGGAAAGAACCGTGAAAGCGGCCTCTATGCCGCCCGCGGCACCCAGAAAATGCCCGGTCATCGATTTCGTCGAGCTGACGGGAATCCTGTATGCGTAGTTGTCGAACACCTCTTTGATAGCGCGTGTTTCATTGACATCGTTTTGTACGGTCGAAGTGCCGTGAGCGTTTATATAATGGACGTCTTCTGGGTTGAGCCTTGCGTCCTTCAAAGCCGAGCTCATACACCTGGCTGGGCCGTCCGTGCAGGGTGTCACGATATGGTAGGCGTCGCTGGTCATGCCGTAGCCGAGCGCCTCCGCATAGATATTCGCTCCGCGTCTCTTTGCGAATTCCAGCTCTTCCAGGATGAGTATTCCGGCCCCTTCCGCGATCACGAACCCGTCACGCTCCGCATCGAAGGGTCGGGATGCGTGCTCGGGGTCATCGTTCCGGATGGAGAGGGCGTGCATCGAGCCGAATCCGATTAACATTGCCGGATGGACGGACGCTTCGGTCCCTCCCGCGATTATCACGTCCGCATCCCCCCTTTCGATAGTCCTCATCGCCTGACCTATGGAATGGGTGCTCGCGGCGCAGGCTGTATTTATGCACAGGCTCGGCCCCTTCGCGTTAAAAAATATCGACACGTAAGCAGCCGCCATATTCGTAATGGTAGAAGACAGGGAGAACGGCGATACCCGGCCCGGCCCTTTTTCATAAAGCTCGCCCATGCTTCTCCACAATGTGTCGAGTCCCCCGACTGTGGAGCTGATAAAGGTACCTGCTCTCGGAGCGAGCTCTTCGTCGATTTTAAGCCCCGCGTCATCGAGAGCGAGCTTTGTAGCAGCGACGGCGTAGTGGATAAACGGGTCGCTCCTTCTCGCTTCCTTTGGGTCCATATATTTCGCAGCGTTAAAGTCGCTGATTTCGCCAGCGATCCTGGTCTTGAAAGACGAGGCGTCGAACTTCTTAATCCGCCCTATCCCGGAACGTCCTTCGCATATTCCTTTCCAGGTTTTCTGAGTGTCCGTGCCGAGCGGTGTTATAAGCCCCACCCCCGTAACGACAATTCTTCTTCTCGTCGAGTCCCGAGATACCGATTCCTTAAGATCGTCGGAATGCCTCAGCAGCGTAATAGGCGACTTATCTATTAGCATTTCCGCATACTCCTCAATTTCAGTTTAATTATTTGATTGCATCAAAAAAATTCAAAACAGTTGAAATGGCCCTGCGTCATAGAGGACAGTAAGGAGGTGACCTTAAAGGGAGGGATGCTAAGAAGGGTGTGTCGCCGGGAGACTCCATCTTATCGGATAGAGTTTCCCAATACGGATTGATCAAACGGATGTTAATAGGCTTCAAACGGATGCTCGAAAATATCTTCGACCGGTTGCTTGAGCAATCCTTGGCCGGGTTTAGTTTGGTCTCTTCGTTTACGAACACGAGATCGATATCCTGGTCGTCGGCGTCGTTATCCCTTGCTTCACATCGTTCCCGTTTGTGCTTGATTGATACCGAGGAATCATAGCCCGACTCAGCTCGCCAGAGATCGTATTGTACGTTATCTTGTAAACTGGCCAGTCGGATTGCGCCGATAAAGACGGTTAAAGTCAGAATAGTTAATAATCTAGTTGTATTACTCAAGCAAATTGTTATTGATGTCCTTGAATCCGGACATGTTCCCTCTCTAAAATATCGCTCCTAAGTTTGCTTGCTAATATTACTTAGGAGAATAAAGT
>JBIOKC010000031.1:0-15031 GCA_044451425.1 Thermodesulfobacteriota bacterium | reverse complement strand
TTTCTGGAGTTTTGTTAAGAGGAGGCTTCAGAAATTTAATGGAGTGGGTACAGAGAGCTTTAATTTGCATCTAAAAGAAAGTGAGTTTAGGTTTAACAACAGGGATAAAGATATTTACAAACTTCTGCTGATATATTTAAATCAAAATATGCTCTAATCTTATCTAGACCCTTCATTATATATAACTAATTATGCTCGCTGGACGGTTAAATACAAATGGAGGGGTGTCCGCCCTTCGATTGCGCTCATGGCGGAATCTAAGGATTAACCTGCCCATCCTGACCTTCCCCGCTTTTGGGGAAGGAAATAAAAAAAGAAACGCGGGAGGCGGGCGTACAAGAAAATCCCAGTCCTAGAAGCGAGTTACAGACGCCGTGCGAGAGCCGCGCGAATATTAAAGCGCTCGATTAGAATACTTAAAATAAAGTCTTAACATATATGTGAAACCATGTTATAATTAGTGCTAATTTTGAAGGAGGATGTACCATGACGCGCCTTATCCTTTCGGTTGCTGCTGTTCTTCTAATATCGGCGGTATACACATACGGGGCCGCAACCCCGATGCCGGAGGGATACGGCGTTGTCGTGGATGTGCACTGGCCCTCACAGCCTGGGGACCACAGATTCGACGTCGGGAACGGCGATGTCGTGACAGGGAGATACGGATGGTACAGCCCGCCCGGGGATAGTGGCCCCTTTGCCAAGAACGACTACAACGTCCTCATCATCACCAAGCCCATAAGCAAAGCACGCACTTACATAGTATTCGAGGCGTCTAACATCAAACCCGACGTGCTTAAGAAGAAGCTCGGCACCCTCGAAGGCGAGATACGCGACGTCGGGACCCACGAAGGCGCGCTCGAGCCCGGGGACATGGTGCGCATTACCACCGAGGACTTCATGGGCCTCACCAAGATCACGCTCGACTTCACCCGTGGGGAGAAACAGAAGCCCGTGGCGAAGTTCTCGTTCGTTAACCATCTCGTTCACCCCTTAAACGATCCGCATAACCCCGTTGCCCCCTATCTGCCCTACGTGTCCGAGATGCGGTAAGGGGATACGCTCAATTCTCTTCCTCACGAAATAACCGCTCCATATTCCCATCAAACATTGCTGGCGGGATGGATTGGCGGACGCCACCGCTCTTGGGGATAGGGCTTACGAAAACGACGAACGGCCATACGAACTTCCTCCATGACGGCAAAACCAGAAGCCTCGAAGTAGCGATACAGTGGGACTCGGGCAAGGGGGAGAAAGCGAAGGAGCTCTTCCGCAATATGAATAAATCGGGCAGGGACGAGCTCTTGGCGTTCTTGAAGAACCTTTAGTGTTTGAGGGACGGCAAGCGTTACGGGTCCGGAGTAAGTACGGGAGCGGAGGAAGCCCATCTAATTTTTCAAAAACGTTACCTCATCCGTGATCGAACGGATGACACGCCCTCAGCCGGGCCTGGAGAGCCTGCCCCTCAGGGCCAGAAGGAGCGGAAGCGATACGAGCTGCGCAGCCACAGAAAACATGACCATTCCGATGATCGTCCTCGCGTAAAGAAAGCCCATTAAGGAGCTTCCTATGAACAAGGCAAGTCCATACCCGGCATTGAACACACCGTAAGCGGTCGCACGTCTGTCGACGGGCGTGATGTCGGACACGACGCGGCGCGCAGAATCGATTCCTGCGCCCCCATGCCGATCCCCCACAAGGCCATACCGCCTATCAAAAGCCCCGCGCCGGAAAGGTAAACTAGCGGCGCGCTCAGTGCGGTTATAAAGACCGCGAAAAGAAGCACGATCACCCCCTTACTGTCATAAAGACGGCCGAGCACGAGAGCGCTCAGCGCGTCAACCCCAATAGCGCCCGAATATATGATCGGTATCCATGCGTACGGGACTATCCCGCCCGTCTTCATGTGAAACGCGGCCAGCGGGAAATCGGCGAAGCCGAGAGCGATGAACGCGGCCGATATAAGATAGAGCCAGAAGGAGCGGCTCAGCTTTTCCGCCTGACCGGTGTTGAATACGGGCTCAAGGAAGCGCGGGTCGGGGTCAGTGACTCTCGCGACAACGAGAACTGACAACGCGAGTACCGCCGGGATAGCCAGGACGGCAAAGCCGAGACGGTAGCTGCCCTTCCACGCGAGCACCGCAGCGATAATCATGGGGCCGATCATAGCGCCCACCTGGTCCATAGCCTCGTGTACTCCGAACCCCCACCCCCGCCCCATCTCGTGTACCGCGTGGGAGAGCATGGCGTCGCGAGCGGGGTTCCTGATCGACTTTCCGAATCTCTCCATAATAATGAGCACAGCCGCGGCGGGCCAGTTATGCGTGAGCCCGAGCGCAGGCACAGCCAGGAGATTTATGACGTATCCAGCGATCGTAATCGGCCAGTAGCGGTGCGTACGGTCGGTCAGGAGTCCGGAGACGATTCTGAACCCGTACCCGATGAACTCGCCGAGTCCCGAGACCACTCCGACCGTGACCGCTCCCGCTCCGAGTATGGCGAGATACTGCCCCGCGACGCTCCGGGCGGCTTCGTACGTCATATCGGCAAACAGGCTGACAGCGCCCAGAAGCAGGACGAACCTTACGGCGTGGCTTTTCGTGATCTTCATATGTAATCCCCGCGGCGACAGGTGGGATACGCGCGTGCGATTTGCCCGTTTATCAGCGACTTCGGAGGAATAGTATGACTGGAAATGTCCCTGTTTACAGTAACTCTCCGCGCGGCTGGGATGCTCGAGCGAGCTTGGCGGTTTACGATAGAGGCTGCCCGCGGCTTAAATGCGGGGGAACCCCGTCGGACGGCCGGATTTTAGTTTATTTAGCAGTGTCCTGCTTCTTCGACTGGTCCTTCCATTCGGCGTTATCCAACACAATACCGCTGTAAAGGGCGTATATTACGCGGTTTAGCATATGGTGGACGTTCCGGTATTTATCCTCGAGCTGGTACTGAGCGAGCTCGAGCCAGTCTACGAGTATGGCGGTTATTGGGATGTTGTCGTTTGCAGACCTCGTTTTCAAGAGATTCTCAAGGTCGTTTATGCCTATTCCCAGAAGCTCGAACTCCTTTTCCCTGTCGGTCAATTCAGACATCTGATGTCTCCTCGCGGCGCTGGTCTATTGAAAAGAACCCGTTTTATATTACATAACGGGAGAGGTATTAACAATTGCCTGCCGCGCGCCGAGGGAATATACTATAGGTCATGAAAAAATGGGTAATTATAGCCGCGTTATGTATTATTCCCCTCGCCGCCGGGCTTGCGAGGGGGGAGGACTACCTGCCTGATTCTATGAAGACTCACCCCGAGTGGTACCTCAATATCCCGGACTGGTCGGTCTACGCGACCTGGAGCGCGGTCGCGATAATTCACGGCGTAACTATAGAAAACACGTCCGATATACCCTATAAGGATATAAAGGTCAGGGTCACGTACACATCGAACACCTCAGGCGGCGCGGGAAACGTGATAAGCCAAGAAGTGGGTGTGCTTCCCATAACCGTACCCCCGAGGAGCAAGGACACATACCTTAAGGCGGGTTATCCTCTGGGCGCGGGCTCGCAGTTTATGAACCCGCTGGCGATACAGGTGTTAGACGCAACGCCGGTGCTAGAATGAGGATTCCAAAACAGTCAAAAAAATCATTCCGTAAAAATAAATTCCACACGAGTTAAGAAATATTTTCCCGGCTCACACTCTCGAGTAGCTCTTGTGCGCCCGGACCGGCTCATAAACCACCATCCACGGCCGTGACGCTCATTGTATGTTACTCCAAAAATGGCTCCGCAATCTACCGCGAACAAAAGATATATTACACACCGGCCCTCTCTTCCACGGTTACAAAAAGCGCTCCCTCCGCAATTCAGCAGTCTAACCCGGAAATATTAGCGGACATTTTTTCCAAATAAAAAAAAGATGCAAAAAAAATTAAACTTTGCTATAATGTTAGTTAACCGGTTGTTACAACCTGAGCCCCGTCAACTGAAGACGCGGGTCCTCTTGGCAGGGACCTTAAATCTTCCGGGGCTCTTTTGGAATACTAGATTACTTACTTATACGAACGGTTGGGGTTTTAGTTTTTAATTTCGAAACGGCTAGGATGTGGGATGTAGCAGGATTCGTTCACTCCGGGCGGTGCTCTATCTATTAGAGGACAGGCGGAATGTTCAGTAATAGCTGATTAGTCCTACGGAAAGGTTAAGTCCGTCGGCATTACCCATTATGGCTCCTCAATTACTCGTCTGATGCCGCGGGAATTTTAGTTGAAACTCCCCTGAGCTCAAGCTCCGCCTTATTCGCGGCGACCCCCGATGAATTCGTGATGCCTCTTATTGCGCCCGAAAGCGTTCCCGACTGGAAGTAATCGTTCACGTCTATTAGAGCGGCCCCGAGAGTATAAGCATATTCGCCCTGCGTGCCGTATTTCATCCTCTGCCTGATGAGGACGAGTTTTTCCAGGCGGAGAGAGTCCATCTTCAAGACGAGAGCCGGTATTGCCTCGTCGTAGAAATTGTCCTTGTCGACCGAGGCTTGCGGGCCCGTCAGACCCCCTGAAATAGTGAGCAGTATTTCCTTTGCTCTCTTGGCCGGGTTGATCGCGTCTGCGGCGTCAAGCCCAAGGACGGCGATGTCCGTCACAAGGTTAGTGTTCAGCTTCACTCCTCCGCGCACATCGTTCCTGAACTTGCTATAGTAGTAATCTATTACGTAAATACGGCCGTTTATCACCTCGTCCCTGAACCCTTTCTGCCGGTCGGGTTTATCGTTGAGCGCGTTGTAGCCGTCAATCACGCTGGCGACGTAGTACTTCTTCTCCATCTCCAGCACTTCGCCGTTTATGACCTCGGGCCGGGAGTCGCGGTCAACCCCGCTGCTTGCGAGGTGCGTGCCCGAAGCGCCCGCGCACGCGGAGAGAAAGAGCGTGGAAAGCATAAGCGCCTGGACGTGATAAATACGGAACAGCTTCGCCAAACTCAATTGCCCTCTCATGTATGCTTCTCCCTACACCGGCAATATTATACCGCTTTCCGTTTATCACTTCAGCAGGAATTTTGACGGGCTAAGAAACGGCTCCTGGATAATTCATCGGGTGATTTCACATCCCCCCTTCCCTTTCCTATTGGTTTTGTATTATAATTAATTAGGGTTATTCCGGATAAATATTTCGCGTTATCGTAGTATGCCGTTTCGGTCACGAATGGGTCGTTACCGGGCGGTTTGATAAAGTACATAGCATTTCGGAAGAAAGATGGTCAACCAGTGGGGGACAATTGGAATACCTTCCGAGAACCGTTTTCTCGGTCTATACTCGAGCCTGAAAGCAGGCAGTTCCTGGCACATTTCTACAAGCGCCTTGACGACGGGTTCGGACTCAAGAGCATTTACGCGAGACACATAACGGACGATATGTACAGGAGGATCACTCCAGAGACGGACGAACTCTCGTACGAAGATATTATACTGCGTCCGAGTGATTGCAGAATATTCGTAAACGTCTTTAGCGTGCATAAGCGCGGCTCGAAAATTACGGGATATGAATGGCATTCTATTCAGGAGATAAACACGGACTCGGGTGAGATAACTACAGTCCTCACCACACACGAGCTCCCGGTCGAGCCTCCGTATTCGAAAGCCTGGATAAGCAGGCTCCGGAACGTAAAGAGCGAAGGCGTGAAGCACGGCAAGTCGGCGGAACTCCTGGATGAGGAGTTCGCACACGAACCGGGGACACACGCAGTTTACTCGTCCCGCGGCAACGAGATCCTCTGCACAGTGTCGTTTAAGAAGAAAAAGAGCGGACACACCGAACCCGTGGAAGACTTCCTATGCAAAGTCTCGCCCGAGACAGGCAAGTATAGGAAGATATCGAAGCTCATAAGCTCAGCGGCCGACATTGTAAATCCCGAGAAAGCGGGCAGCGACAGCCACGCAGCAGCAGGGCGTTAGAACCGTATGACGATCCTTAACAGCCTCCGAAGCCTCGAAATTCTCCCCATCATTCGACGTAAGCGATTAATTCCGAGTAAGTAGCTCGGCAAATTCCTCGCGTGTGCCGTTGAACACGTCGAGATCGACGAACCCGGCTATCCCCCAGAGCCTGCCCTTGTTCGTGTACTGCCAGAACGACCACCCTCTTCCGTCCGGGAGACGCGGAGTCGAATATATGTCCCTTATCCAGATCATGTAGCCCGGAAGCGCCTCGGAGACAAAGTCCGTGTAGGACTGCTTCGTCGTATAAATGAGCGGGCGTTTGCCGTATGTGCGCTCGACAATGTCCGAGAACTCCCCTATCTCCTTCTGCAGCGCTTCCTTCGACGGACGCGCGCTACAGTTGCCTCCGTACTCGAGATCAATGACCGGCGGCAGAAGCCCGGCCTCGGCAGGGACCGCTGCGATATAGTTCATCGCCTGCTCCCGTCCGGATTTGCAGAACGTGAAGTAGTGGTACGCGCCCCTCGTAAGCCCGAGCTCCCCTGCTCTCTTCCAGTATTCGGTGAATTTCGTGTCCTTGTGGTCCCCGCCTTCGGTCGCCTTGATAAATATGAAATCTATGTCCGCACGCTTGAGTATCCCCCAGTCTATCGAGTCCTGGTGGTGGGATATGTCGATGCCGTGTACGGGATATTTTTTCGAGCTCGGGTAATTGAAGCGTATGTACCCCTCCTCGAAGAAGATCAGTGCACCCGCGGCGAGGACTATTATAGTTCCGGATATTGCTATGATGCGGTTCATAAGTGAGCCATGCGGCCTGATAAATATTATACCGTTCTGAGACCGATTATCACTTTATATAAATATGAAGACGGCTTAAGCAAACCAGGACGCGAAAAGTCCGGTATCTTTTATCGCGTATGGCGATATATATACTAGTCTGGCCTGCGTTTTTCACGCTGGCGTTCATTAACGGCGCTCTCCGCGAGCTCACGTACGGCAGATACCTCAGTGAATATAAGAAGCACGCCGCAGGCACGGTAACCGGTACGGTAATGATCGGTATAGCAATATACGTAGTGAACATCATATGGCCTTTTCACGGGAGGCTGCAGGCTTTCTATGTCGGACTCGTCTGGACTGTAATGACGGTGATTGCGGAGACTGTAATGATTCTCTTTTTCATGAAAAAGGACCTCAATTTTCTCCTCAGCGCTTATGACATAACCAAAGGTCAGCTCTGGCTGCTCTTTCTCGTGTTTCTGATCGTGTTTCCCCTGTTGATCGAGGGGAGCGGGATTTAGGAAATATGGCGCTTAAGCTGGACGACGTACACCCTTTCGGGAGGTCGTTCAACGAGTACGGGCGTAAATTCGCGCTCGCAGACGAAGACCTCGATAAGAAAATCAAAAGCGTGGCGGACGGCTCAGCTGCATTTAACACAGAGATGAAAACACTCGGGGAAATAGTCACGTCCCCCTTGACCCGCTCTATGATTTCGATTTCGGCGTGGAGGATATAAAACGGAGGTTCTATGAGGTCGTGGACGGCATTATCGAGTAGGTGATAGCTTCGCCCCGAGACTGGACGTTGACTTATCATAAATCCTCCGGAGATGACCCAAGGGCGAACAGCGTGCGCGCTTGGAACCTTCCTCGCCTACTACGAAGCGGGAAAGAAAGAGGGGAGATACGTGACAGGGTAGCTTCCACATCTCGAACTCGCGGACGGGAGCTTCGATATAGCCCTCTGCTCCCACTTCCTCTTTCTCTACTCCGAAAAGTCGGGATATGAATTTCACAGGGATTCGGTAATCGAGATGCTTAGAATCGCGAATAAAGCCAGGATATTCCCACTGCTCGGCCTATCGCTCATACGCTCTCCTCACGTTGAACCTCCTACGAAGTATCTCAAATTTCGCAACCTCACGGTGGAATTTAGGAAAGTGGATTACGAAATCCAGCGCGGTGGGAACGAGATGATGAGTGCGGGGAGGGGTAGGTAAAATTTATATTCAGAGAGAATAATTGCGGCTGGAAGCCGCTCCTACGGATGTATTTTAAAAACTGTATTCCCGATGAAGACACTCGGGAATGACAAAACTAAAATCTACCTTTAGCTTATCTCCTCCGTATTCTTCCGGAGCCATTTATCCAGCTCCGCAAATTCGAACTTTCCTTTTGAAAACAGTCCGTCAATGTATCTCCAGATTTTGTCAGCAGGCGCACTAATCCTGTAGCCGTTCAGTCTCAAGAAAGTGTCGGTCACGGCAAATCCTATGAGCTTATTGCCATCGATAAAGGGATGATTGACAGTCATACTCTCCCAGAGTGAGGCGGCTTCGGCGATGACGTATTCGTAACATCCGGTCTGCGGCCTGTAAAGGGCGGCGACGAACGCACCAACGTTCCGGAGGCCGTGAGCTCCCCCGTAACGTTCTATCAGGATGTAGTGCATAGTGAGTACTTCGACTACCGAGAGGTAAACAGTGCTGATTTTGGCTTTTTTATGGTTGGTACAAGTTTGGCTGTATTGGCTATAATAACCTAATATCATTAAATATTATTGGATGATTTTTGTACAGCTTGGTTGTGGTTTGTACCTATTAGTATTTTCATTTGGTCACACATTGAAGAGTCGTTCTTGATTTCTCAAGGCCTGGCAAGCCAAGAGACAACGCATATATAGAGAGTTTTAATAGAAGGTTCCAGCAGGAATGCTTGAACCAGCATTGGTTTATAGACATGGGAGATGCAAAATGTAAAATAGAGGCGTGGAGGTTAGCTTACAATGAGAGACGTCCGCACAGCTCTATTGGGAATCTAACCCCCCATCAGAGTTTGTTAAATCTAGTGCCCAGGAGTGTCTGAGTACCTAATAAAAGCCGGATTTTCTCATTATCTTTGGCCCTATGTTGGGGTGAGGTCCAGATTTGTCCTTGCTTATAAATGAAGACATATTAGA
This sequence comes from Thermodesulfobacteriota bacterium, assembly GCA_044451425.1. Taxonomy (GTDB): domain Bacteria; phylum Desulfobacterota_D; class UBA1144; order Nemesobacterales; family UBA2774; genus 2-12-FULL-53-21. The sequence continues at coordinate 6,138 of JBIOKC010000031.1, read as the reverse complement.
AATTTAACAATGAAGGTGAAACGTATTCCCTAGAATTTATGTAAAATATCTAATTGGGATCTGGAAAGTAATTCTTCAATGCTAAATCTAAAACTATCCATCAAACATCAATTATGATATTTTGTATACAGAATCTAAATACAAAGGAACGATTATTATATAAATTATGAGTGCTAATAAATTATTTCTAAAAATTTGATGAATCATCATTTCATTAGCGATGAATTTAAGGAAGAAAGCATCAGAATTGCTTACCCCAAAACAAAAACAGGCTATTTCAGAGCTTACAAGACAAGATAATAATTCTTTTAAAGAGGTTGCAAAAAAAGTCGGTATTAGCATTGCGACTCTTTACAGATGGAGAAAAAAACCAGAATTCTCTTCAGCATTGGAAGATTCTTTTCGTGAATTAAAAGAAAAGATTGAATCAAAAGTAGTTAATTCCACAAGTATTCTATCTTTAGTCGATATTGTTAAATATTATACTACTGCACATGAAACACTACATATTGATTCTTCAGTATTATTACTAATTATTGATACTGTTCCACAATTAATTGAAAGTCAAAACAAATTTGTATTAAATTATAGTGAGCTGAATACTAAACTGAATAACCTAAAGAAAAATCTAATAGAAATTAATCGAGATAATAAAAAAATGCGTAAAGAAATCATGACACTGGCTTCCTTATTGAAATGAACTCTAAATCAATAGTAAAAGAAAATCTCAAAAAATAGTCGTCTAATTTCAGTCATTATTAGAATAACTCAACATTCATTCTTCTTTGTCATCGCTACTTACACAATATATACTATTTTATCCCAGAATTATTTGATTTTATCATAACAGAGGAGTACATATTTTATACGGACCAACGATTGAATGAGTAATAAAAAGAACAAAAAAGTGCTAAATTTTAAACAGCAACAAGCCATAATCGAAATAATAAAACCAAACAAAAAAACGTTCACCGCGATTGCAAGAAATATAGGTGTTAATCCCAGGACTCTTTATTCTTGGAGAAAACAAAAAGAATTTTCTCAAGCATTAAAGAAAACATTCAATAACTTAAAAAGAAAGGTGGAGTCATCTGCTGTTCTTCCAATTCAGTTACAAGCAGTTGGAGATGGGAAAAATTACAAAGCAAAAGCTTTAAACCAAGTAAACATAGCCAAGACACTCAATGAATTGAAAGAACAACAAGATAATTTAATCAAACTCCAAGAGATCTATGAATCCGAATTAGAAAAACTTTATAAGATTGCAGAACTATTAAGAAAGGATTTAATACAGAATAAAGAGGACATTGAAAAAATTAAAACTAAAATTGTTAAAGATTGACATTATAATTCGCATTCTCAGCTTATTGAAACTATTGGCTCCGGCGGAGAGATTCGAACTCCCGACATGGTGGTTAACAGTGCTAATTCTTACTCTGTATACATTTATATTGGATTATATGTGAGGACGCGGGCTTCGTCACCGGACACTTGCTCATGGTGGACGGCGGATGGAGCGCGAAGTAGCCGAATCCCGACGATACCCAACTTGATGCCTGAATACCTAACTATAGATCCCGCGGGGGCGCACAACAAAATTCCCGGCATCGAATTCACGAATTTCTGAATCTAACCCTGTATAACTAAAATTTTAAGGAGACTCACACTATGAAGCTCACGAACAAAACAGCGCTCATTACCGGAGGTGGGACAGGAATCGGAAAGGAGACGGCCCTGCTCTTTGCACAAGAAGGAGCAAACGTAATCGTCACGGGACGGAGGGAAGAGAAGCTAAAAGAGGTGGCGGAAGAAGCAAAACGGCAGGGACTCAAAGTAGATTATGTCGTCTGCGACGTATCGAATGAGGGGAATTGCAAGGCGGCCGTCGATTTTGCAATAGGGAAATACGGGAGTATCGACATACTATTCAACAACGCGGGCATCCTTTTCCCCGGTCTGACGCACGAGACTGACACCGGGACGTGGGAAAAAATCTTCGATACAAACGTAAAGGGGACATACTTCATGTCCAAATACGTCATCCCCCACATGCTCAGGCAGGGCAAGGGATCGATCGTGAACAATTCTTCCGTAGGGGGGCTGAATGGGTTTCCGGGACTCGCGGCATATACGGCGTCCAAGGGCGCGGTGACTCTTCTCACCAAGACCATGGCATTAGAGTACGCGGACAAGGGAATAAAGGTGAACGCCATATGCCCCGGAACTATTGAAACGCCCATGGTCGTGGACGAATTTCTGGGCAAGGTCGAGGACAGAGCGGCGGCGGAGAAATTCCTCCTGTCCCTCCATCCGATAGGGAGGTTCGGCAAGCCCCTGGAAGTCGCGCATACGGTGCTCTTTCTCTGCGACGACAACGTGGGCTTCATGACCGGGAACATGCTCTCTATAGACGGCGGGTGGAACGCTAAATAGCTTGACCGATATTACAGACGAAAAAGAAACGGTTAATAATCCAATAATCGGGTAGTATTTCAAAAAAGGGTATAAGAGGAAAAACAATATGAAGCTTGATGAATTCGTTTATAAGCTATGCACGGAGGGAAAGAACTTCGCCGCGGTCTCCACGCTCATGCCCGACGGGTCGCCCCAGGTAAGCATAGTGTGGGTGGATGCGGACGAGGAGTACATACTCATCAACACCGCGGAGGGACGCGTCAAGCCCGAGAACTTGCGGCGCGATAAACGGGTAGCTATCGCGATATTCGACGCCGAAAACCCCTACAGGCAGGCGATGGTGAGGGGAATTGCGGAAGAGGAGACGAGGAAAGACGCCGAGAAACACATAGACAAGATGGCTGCGAAATATTTGGGCCTCGACAAATATCCCCACCGCGGTCCGGGGGAAAAGAGGGTCATATTCAGGATAAAGCCCGAGAAGGTCTTCAAGCTGACCTGAGCCGGAGAGAAGCCGCCGAAGGCGCCCTACCGCCCATCGAGTAAATGATAGTTTCCACACACGTCCTCACGGACACATAGCTGAAGATATGTCACACCGCATTGTTATAAATAAACAAAGAGACTCCAGGAGGCCGATAAAATGAGAGTGGGATTCATCGGATTGGGTAATATGGGGCGGGCCATGGTTCGCAATCTTTTGAAATCCGGTCACACCGCTGCCGTTTATAACAGGACCCGGAGCCGCGCCAGAGAGCTCGAGCATGAGGGTGCAATCATAGTCGGGAAGCCGGCAGACGCCTGCCGGGGCGACGCGGTAATCACCATGCTGGCCGACGACCGCGCTATTGAGGAAATGGTCCTGGGGGAAGGCGGGCTTATTACGACACTCGCACCCGATACCGTACACATTTGCATGAGCACCATAAGCGTGAAGCTTTCCGAGCACCTTACCGAGGCGCACTCAAAAGCAGGACACGCCTACGTAGCCGCTCCCGTGTTCGGACGCCCGGAAGCGGCAGCGGAAGCGAAGCTGTTTATAGTGGCTGCTGGGCCCCGAGAGGCTGTTCAAAAGTGTATGCCGCTCTTAGACGCTATGGGTCAGAGAACTTTCGTCGTTGGAGAGACCCCCTTTGAAGCCAATGTGGTGAAGCTGAGCGGCAACTTCCTCGTGGCATCCGTGATACAAAGCCTAGGCGAGGCGTTCGCGCTTATCCGCAAGTTCGGTATAGACCAGGAGCGGTTTCTCGAAATCCTGACAAATAGTATCTTTTCTTCGCCAGTATATAAAACCTACGGAGAAATTATCGCTCAGGAGAGATATAAGCCGGCCGGTTTCAAGCTCCCCCTGGGGTTAAAGGACATGAGACTCGCACTCCAAGCGGCGGAAGAAGCGGAGACCCCGATGCCGACATTGAGTCTCATCTGCGATCACCTGCTAACCGCTCTTGCCCGCGATTTCAGGGACCTCGATTGGTCGTGCCTCGCTCTCCTTTCGGCGGAAAACGCGGGGCTTGAGGTAAGGCTTCCGGACATGAGACAAGAATAAAGAAGCGCACGCTATTTTGTTGTTACCTTCGCAATCGATGCAGCCTCCTGGAAAAAATAGATACTCGACATACAAAACGACGAGCCTTCTATTGCGTCCAACAAAATGAGAAACAATGTTAAAATCGATATAGACCTTGCATTTGAGTATAAACGGATATGCTATAAATGGACTGAACGAATAAAGCGACAATGAGGAGAACAGCCATGTCGAAGACAGCTATCATTCCGGGATCGTCCCGCGGTATTATCGCCCGCGCTGTCGCGCTCAAGCTCGGGAGCCAGGGATTCTCGGTCGTAGTCAACTATGCGGGCAACACGAAAAGGTCGTCCAAGAAATCAAAGCGGCCGACTTCGGAGCAATCGCAGTTCAGCAGACCCCTTTAATATATCCTATTAACTGCGAAAACCACATTTTTGTTTTGCGCGGCGTTCATCTCTCAATATGAAGCAAGACCATAGGCGAATTTCCGTACCTCCGGGCTCAAACCCCCCTCTAATTCTTCATCTTCACAATCACCCTGTTTATTTCGTTCCTCATTCGCGTGAGAGGTATCCCGGCGTGTATGAACGCGACAAGGCCAAGCCCGAAGAGAGGTATGGACAGGATTACGAATACCGCGACAGAAAACCCCGCCGCGACAGTTTTATCCACGCCGAATAACGAAAGCGCCACGACGGTAAAGAACTGATAGGTTCCGACATTTCCGGGGGCATTGGGCAGCGCGGTTCCGAGATGTACTATAAGGAAGACGACCGCACCCACAGTGAAGGATAGGTCAAGGTTAAAAGCATACATAATGAGCCAGAATGCGACTATTTCGAAACCAATTACGAAAATGGAAATACCGAAAGACGCATAGAAAAAGCGGGTGAGGCCGATTTCTTTCATTTCTAGAGCTAGACGGTCGACGACATTTTTTGCGAGACGAAGCGGTTTCCACAAGGATGGGTATTTGAGGAGGTAGAGGCTGCCGGTACCCTTATCCTCCAGCTTCTTCTCCTCCCTTAGCACAAGATAAAGGAAGAGCCCAGTTCCGATCAGCACTATAGCTCCCAGTATCTTCTCAGACTCGATGAGGCGGTTTGGAAGGGGGACTATAAACGCCGAGAGTCCGATCAATACCGCAAGCCATACACTGTCAATAAGACGCTCGACGGCTATGGAAGGGAAAATAGAAATGAAGTCCCTCGATAGCCAGCGTGACACCAGATAGCCCCTCACCAACTCCCCTATACGGAGAGGGAGTATTTCGTTCGTGAAAAGCCCGGCGTATATGGCCTGTATCACACGCAGAAGCGACAAATTCCCTTTTCCGTGGAGTAAAAGCCTCCAGCGCACTGCTTGAACGACATAGCCCAGAACATCGATTACCATTGCAACTACGGCCCAGCCCCAGTGGACTCCCGTAAATGTACGGTAGAACCTGCCGATGTGTATGTCATGAAAGACCCAGATGAGGCATGCGAGCGCAAGGAGATATCCGAGCGCAGGTTTCAGGAACCGGGAAGCCCCGTTTGGTGCTGCAGCTTGAGGGACATTTATACTAGAGTCGTTTTTTTCTATTCGAATCCAACCTTTTGACCGTGAAGCTCTGTTAAATGTCCTATAACGATGGCAAGTTTCGGCAGGTCAAGCGTATTTCTGTAGATAGTATAGCGAGGCTCCCAGTATGTCGCAAATTTTGACTTATGCAGCCGCAAAACGGCGAAGCTGAACAGGAAATTCATACACTTAGAGAAATAGTAGATAGTTTTCTCCTCTATCGAGGCTTCGTCGTTTTCCCGGAGGCCCGACATCGGAGCCATGCCGAGGTTGAAGCGCTCGTACACCTTACTCTTGAGTGAATCGAGGAGCTTTACTACGAGATAGTCGACTATGCCGTTAGGGGCTTCTTCGCGTCTCCTCATGAGGTCAATGGTGGCATCACCCGCTTTGAACAAGGGAATGATATTAAGGGACGCCAGTATCCTGCCGTCAGTGCCCTCGGCGGCGAGCACCTCGGTAGATTTAATTTAATGAGGATCGAACATGCCCAGAGTAAACCCGCGCTCCCTACGTCCCGGTATCTTGAGCCAATCGTCCGATACTTCCTTCAATTCATGAATTGTCTTGTTGTCCACGGGCGGTTCGAACATCCTTACACGGATTCCTGACTTCTCCATCCTGTTTAT
>JBIOKC010000030.1:0-15602 GCA_044451425.1 Thermodesulfobacteriota bacterium | reverse complement strand
CCCACGAGACAGGCCATGCTCAATCCTTAAAGCACCCACCATTTTCTGTTTTTCTCTGATATTATCACGACATTGGCACCCTAACGCATGATACTCGAATTCCTCAGGACGGGGTGTGAATAAGTCTATAACTCATTTCGCGGTGTCAAAAGCTGGCGGCGGTAGGAGCGGCGGCTTTTCTTTCCGTGAGGACTCGCGCTGGAACTCCATCTCGGATACAAGTATGCTAGGCGAGACGGTGGACACAGGCACATAACCTGACTCCGCACCGCAGAATCCATTGAAAACACCGTAGTCATTGCCGGTCGCAATGATTTTATTTACTGTGACGATAGGGGTCCCGACTATCTCAACGTCCCTTACCGGGGTCTCTTCTCCGGTCTTCGGATCGACTTTATACAATACGAGCGGCGTCCCTCTGAAAGCCTGGAAGTTAAAGGAAGACGTATTCGTCTCTCCTCCCTGCATGCTTTTAATAATAAGGCCGAACGGTTTGTTCTGACGTTTGACTTCTTCGATCAGAAGCTCCTTGAGCTTCTCCTTCGGGTATTCTCTGGAAGACTCGACTATTGTATTGCTCATCCTCGCCATGGGCGCCTGTCCGTAAGACGCCCTCCCGTGACCGTTCGAATGCTGAAACCCCTTGATCGGTGTCCTGGACAGGAGGAAATTTTTAAGGACGCCGTTCTCGACGAGAACGGTTCTCTGTCCGGGCACGCCCTGGTCGTCGAACGGATAATAACCCATAAGATGTGTCCCCTTAAAACTCTTCACCGTCGGGTCGTCTATTATCGAAAGGAAATCCGGGATTATTCTCTTGCCGACCTTCTCTTTGAAAGTCTGCCCCTCGTCGTCGTCTATCTGTCTTTCACCTTCCAACCTATGCCCGACCGCTTCATGAAATACGACTCCGGCAGCCTCGGGTTCGAGGAGAGCGGGGACGCTCAAAGGTGGGATAGCCTGGGCATTTCTCATAGCGAGAGTCTCTTCAACCATTACCTTGATAATTTTTTTTAATCCCTCGACAGACGGTATGTCCCCTTCCTTGACGTAGTAAAGATTCCTGTAGTTTTCGATTACCCTGCCGTCGTCCGCCCTCGCAGAGACCTCGGCGTCTATGGAGTATAGGATCTCATCTCTTATATATTGAGTGCCCTCGGAGTTTATGAAATAGACGGTTTCCTTCTGAGCCGAGACGGAGAGGTCGGCGTTAAGGAGTTCCTTATAATCCTTGTAAATAGAAGAGACCTCTCTGACCGTCTTCTCCCATTTTACGGAGTCGAAGGCGAGAGTCAGCTCCTGCCCGTAAAAGACGTTGCGCTTTTCCTTCGTAAAGCTCCCGAAATCATTTTCCTTTACCTGCTGGACGTTTGAGGCCTTTTTATTCAGGTACTGGGCGAGCGCTTGTTTATATGTATAATCGGTAACCTGCCAGAGGGCAGTCCTAATAGCATCGGGGTCGTTATCCAGAGGTACTGAGGAAGCTCCGTCAAATGGGATCCCGCCGCCTGACCGGCCCTTGATGGAATTATCGAATCTGTAATCCCCCACACGCACGTCGACGAAAAGGCGCCTTGTCCTGGTTTTGCCGGATGAGACTATCGCTCCGTACTTGCCCTCGATGCTGTAATAAGTGTTGTCTTTAATCTGGTAGCTGATAAAATAGGGAGGTTCATAGCTTTCAAGCTTGAGCTTCTTCCGAGACCTCTCGAGCTCGCCTTCCATAGCGTTGAGCACGACCATGTCTCCCCGGTTTGCCAGCTGTGAATCGATGGCGGCAGCCCGCACTCCGGTAGTACAAAAACCGAATATCAGGAATAAGAGCAGCATAAAACCGCATATTTTCTGTTTTTTATTCATATGATGAAAAGAGTAGCTATGATAAGTAAGCATGTAAAGAATAAATCACTAACCGGCAAGGGTTTCGCTGGATATAAACCGTGAAAATAAATTCCGGCTCAGGGAGAAAAGAAGAGCAGGCGGGCGCGTATTATTTCGCCAGGTTAAAGACTCATTTGAATGCCGGAGATAATGGCCGATGAACAAGCTCAGAGTATTGAGCGCCCTCTTGTATCTCACGAGTCTGAATCTCAAATACGATGTAGTGAGCGAAGGGACGATAGAAAATACAACACTGCTTTTCCCAGTGCGAGCTTGCCGGATGTGTCATAAATCGTCCCAAGATCGGGGAGCCTTTCCCGGGATTCGTCGGATATCGAGCGGATAGACATTACAGGGGTCTTGCTCTGAATAGCCGCTTCGGCTACTCCCCCCTTCAAGTCATGGCTCAGGCCGACGCCCAGACCCGCACTTATAATCAGCCCCGGTTTAAACTTTCGAATTACGAAACTAGCCCATGTTCTTGCTCTCTTGATTCCGACGCCGGTACTCCCGAGGAGCACCTTTTTGCCGTATAGATTTCCGATCTTATAGCGCATATCGCTGGCACTCCCTTCTTCGAGTGTGTCCATATGAGCGCCGAGCTTGTCAACCTCATCCCAAACTGCCGAATGCACCGCTTTCATATCTGAAATCTGATTTAAATAGAGAAACCTATACCTCTGACCGCCTCGCCTATCTTAAATACACATACGCGATAATTACAGCGAGTATCAGGCGATAGATTACAAAGACAGTATAGCTCTCCCTTCGGACGAACCTGAGCAGGTACTTGATAGCGAGGTAGGAAAAAACCGCGGAAGTAACAAAACCGACGAGGAAGGGAGCGCTGGCTGCATCGGCAAAAGAGAGGTGCCGGGACTCGAAGATACCCGCACCGGCTATGAGAGGAGCAGCAAGAAGGAATGAGAATTTAGCGGCTTCGTCCCGTTTAAAGTCCCTGAACATCGCTCCCGTGATTGTAATCCCGGATCTTGAGACCCCGGGGAAAATCGCAAGCGCCTGAGCAATGCCCAATATTACACCGTCGGCTAGGCTCATGTCCTCAATGGACTTGTATCTCTTCGAAAACCTGTCGGAGACGTATAGTAGAAGCCCGAAAGCGGATATCGTGAACGCGATCGATAAGGGATTGCGGAAAAGACCGGCCGCCTCTTTTTCGAAGAGGACACCTGAAAGAGCGCCAGGAACCGTACCTATGAGTATAAACATGCCTATCCTACCGCTCGGCTGCCCCTCGAAGCTCCTTTTTGCAACACTTTTCAAAAAATCGCTTATTATCAGCATCCAGTCTTGCCAGAAAAACAGAATAAGCGCAACGAGACTGCCCACATGGAGCGCCACATCGAATGTAAGGCCTTTGTCTTTCCAGGAAAGAAACCAGGGCAGCAGCACGAGATGAGCGGTGCTGCTAATGGGCAGAAATTCGGTGATCCCCTGAATCGCTCCAAGTACTATCGGTTGTATTATATCCATTTAATTTGTACCTGCTCCGCGTTGTATTTTTTTAACGAGCGCTCTTCTCAGGAAGATTCCCGTATAAGAGCCTTCTGTCCCGGAAATCTCTTCGGGTGTGCCCTGCGCCACAATCCGGCCGCCGTTCTCACCGCCTTCTGGGCCCATATCTATCACATAGTCAGCACACTTTATCACGTCGACATTATGCTCGATCACTATAACCGTGTTGCCCATTTCGGTGAGCTGCTGAAGGACTTCGAGGAGCTTCCTCACGTCGTCAAAATGAAGGCCTATCGTGGGCTCGTCCAGTATATAGAGTGTCCTGCCCGTGGACCTCCGGCCAAGCTCCTTCGAAAGCTTTATGCGCTGAGCCTCGCCGCCCGATAGCGTCGTGGCGGGCTGCCCGAGCCTTATATACTCGAGCCCAACAGCTTCAAGCACATCGAGCTTCGATTTGATGTGCGGGACACTTTCGAAAAATTCCGCGGCTTCGCTCACTGTCATGTCCAGAACTTCGGCAATGCTCTTGTCGTTGTATTTAACCTCTAAGGTTTCGGAGTTATATCTCGCACCGCCGCACCTCTCGCACTTCACATACACATCAGGAAGGAAATGCATTTCTATCTTCACGACTCCGTGACCGAGGCAGACGCTGCAGCGCCCCTCCCTGACGTTGAAGCTGAACCTCCCCGGCTTATACCCCCGCATGTTTGCCTGCGGGAGCATCGAGTACAGATCCCTTATAGGGGAGAAGATTCCGGTATAAGTGGCAGGATTCGATCTCGGGGTCCTGCCTATGGGCGTCTGCTCGACGTTTATAACCTTATCGATTTCATCGATTCCGGAAACTCTCTCGTACTTACCGACTTTGTCCTTGCTCCTATAGAGTTTCCGTCCCAATGAGTTGTAGAGTGTATCTATAACGAGCGTGCTCTTGCCCGAACCCGAAACCCCTGTGACACATGTGAAGACACCCAGCGGGAAGGACACATCTATACATTTCAAATTGTGCTCGGACGCGCCCTCTATTTTAATAGATCCTCTAGGATTCCTCCTCACTTCGGGTACAGGGATTTTTATCCTTCCCGATAAATAGCTCCCCGTGAGTGACTCTCCGTGACGCACGAGAGCGCCGACGTCCCCCTCGGCCACTACACGGCCGCCCTTCTCACCGGCTCCGGGACCTATATCGACTATAAAATCCGCACTCCTTATAGTATCTTCGTCGTGCTCCACAACTATGATGGTATTGCCCCCGTCCCTGAGTGACTTAAGAGTGTCGATAAGCCTCTTGTTGTCCCGCGGGTGGAGTCCGATAGTAGGCTCGTCGAGCACATAAGTGATACCGGTGAGCTTCGACCCTACCTGTGTCGCGAGTCTTATTCTCTGCGCCTCGCCGCCTGAAAGACTCGGGGCCGAGCGGTCAAGGGTAATGTATCCGAGCCCCACGTCCGATAAGAATGTCAGGCGGGAAACTATCTCCTTTATAACCCGGTCGCCTATTTCCTTCTCTCTCCCCTTCAGTGAAAGGCCTATGAAGAATCGAAGGCAGTCCTCAGAAGACATTGTTATAATGTCGTATATGGATTTATCGTCGATAAGTATAGAGAGGGCTTCTCTTCTAAGCCTCGCGCCGCCGCATCCGGGGCACTCCACAGTACGCATGAATTGAGAGAGCTTTTCGCGGACGGGCGGTGAATCAGTCTCTTTATACCACTCAGTGATTATACCGACTACGCCCGCGTATGTGTCCCTGTATTTGAGGACTCTGCCTCCCTTTTCTCTCTTGAACGTGACTTCCTCGTCACCCGAGCCGCAAATAAGAACCTTCTTTGCTTTCGCCGGGAGCTTCCTGAACGGGACGGATACATCGATACCGTAATACTCAGCGACGCTTTCTGTTAATTGTTTGAAGTAATTCGAGTTTCTCCAGGGTATAATTGCGCCGTCATCGATGGAGAATTCCTCGTCAATCAGGAGCTCCGGGTCACAGAACCAGGTCTCTCCCATGCCCTGGCATGTCGGGCAGGAGCCGTACGGGCTATTGAAGGAAAAAAGGCGCGGGGAAATTTCGGGGTAACTCATTGCGCATTCGGGACACGCGAATTTGTCGCTGAGGCTCAGCACGCGGCCTGAGGCGGTCTCAGCCCTCGCCACCCCTCCAGAACGCTTGAGCGCCAATCTCAGCGAATCCTCTATTCTCATCCGAGTCTCTCCAGGACGAATCACGATCACATCCACGAGAAGCTCTATTGTGTGCTTATTCCGTTTGTTCAGCTTGATCTCTTCATCGAGGTCATTGAGCTTCCCGTCTATCCTGACCTTAAGGAAACCCTCTCTCCTCAGGCTATCGAGTTCTTTTCTGTATTCTCCTTTCCTGCCCTGAACTATCGGAGAGTATATAGAGACTTTCTCTCCTTCCCCGAGACCGGCGACTCGCTCTGTCATCTTGTCCAGGCTCTGGGCGGAAATCTCTATTCCGCAGTTTGAGCAGTAAGGCTTACCGATACGAGCGAACAGGAGCCTCAGGAAATCGTATATCTCCGTTATCGTGCCGACCGTGGAGCGCGGGTTCCTTTGAAAGGTCTTCTGATCCACGGAGATCGAAGGCGAAAGACCCTCTATTGAATCCACATCCGGCTTGCCTATCTTTTCAACAAACTGCCTTGCATAAGCCGAAAGGGACTCCATATACCTCCTCTGCCCCTCGGCGAAGAGCGTATCGAAGGCAAGCGAAGATTTCCCCGAGCCGCTGATCCCGGTTATTACCACAAGTTGTCTTCTGGGCAGCTTGAGGGAAACGTCTTTTAAATTGTGCTCTCTCGCGCCGGTGATTTTTATGGAGTCCAAATTGGTTCTAAGTTTACCAGTTATTTACATATACGGGATACGAGTCCGCCCTACGACTAAGAATTGCCGGACAATATCAGCGGGCAAAACGTTTCGGATTCCACGACTCCCCTAAGTAAACGATTTTATCTCCTCGACCTTTTTCCTGTCTAGCTTCTGAACTACACCCATAAGGAGCTTTACGGTGTTGTCGAAGTCCTTCCTGTGAATAATTGCGTTATGGCTGTGTATGTGGCGTGTAGGGACGCCCAAAACGACCGTCGGGACTCCGTGCTTATGGAGGTGAATAACGGAGCCGTCGGTCGCTCCCCCTTCCATCGTAGTGAACTGTAACGGTATCTTTAATTTTTTCGCCGTATCCACGACCAGGTCCCTAAGCTTAAGGTTGGGGATCATGCGCGCGTCGTATAGAAGGAGTGAGGGGCCGCCGTTGAGCTTCGTCGAGGATTCGTCAGGCTTGATCCCGGGCACGTCCCCGGCGATATCCGATTCCAGTATTATCGCTATATCGGGGCTTACAACTTCGACACTTGTGGCAGCGCCCCTTACACCTACCTCTTCCTGAACTGTGGCTACACCATACAGCGTATTCGGATGCTTGTCCGTGGGTAGGGATTGAAGCGCTGAAATAACCACAGCGCAGCCCACACGGTCATCGAACGCTTTGGACATGTATGTTTTCGGGTTTGCCAGGACCGTAAACTCACTCATGGGGACTATGGGGTCGCCCGCGCGTACCCCCGCTTTCTCTACCTCTTTTTCGGAAGTTGAGCCTATGTCTATATACATATTTTTTCTTTGCAGGAGCTTCGTGCGCTCGTCCTGAGAGAGAAGGTGGGGAGGCTTTGCGCCGATAACTCCGATTACATCTCCTTTATTCGTTTTGATAATGACCCGCTGACCGAGAAGAACGTGGTCCCACCACCCTCCGAGTGTTGTAAACCTTATAAAGCCATCTGTGGATACATGCTTTACCATGAACCCGATCTCGTCCATATGTCCCGCGAGCATCACTTTTGGCTCAGCCGACCTGCCCGTCTTTTTGCAAATCAGGCTGCCCATGTTGTCTTCGCTCAGGCCGCCTAAAGGCTTCAGATATTTCCTCATAGCTTCGCGTATGTCCTTTTCGTAGCCGGGAACACCGTGGGACTCTGTCAGCTCCTTGAGTAGAATTTCGGTTTTGTCCATTGATATAGCTCCCTTGTTAATTTTGTCTATCCGAATAGTTTAATGATTTCAGGACGAATTTTAAGCATTATCGCCGTTCTATCGATACACTGTCAACAAGACCCGCGACCTCGCTTGCAAATCACCCTTTTGAAAGTACACTAAATTCCGAGCTACATGATAGAGTACGATCAGGGGATTCATCTCAGGGGCACTGACCTGTGGTTCGATTCCAGAAAGAAAGCGAAATTCTCATTTATATCGAATGCCAACATCGGTAGGTTCATCCCGCCCGAAAAAGTAATCGCAACACCGGAGACAATCAGGCTCATTGAAAAAAGAATAAAGAAGTCAGTCGCTCTTGCGTGCCCGTACAACAGACCTTTCACGCTAGGTAACACGCAGGTGGAGCTTATACCATCCGGATATATGCTCGGCGCCGCTCAGATAGAGGTCAAAAATGCCGAGAAGACCATTATTTACACCGGGGATATAAATCTCAGGGAATCCCTCACTTCCAAACCCGCTAGGGTAAAAAGGTGTCAGATATTAGTCCTGAAGTGCACCTATGCTTCACCGAAATATGCATTTCCATCGGCACACAAGGTCATAGAATCACTCATCGAATTCATTGAAAACACGCTTTCATCAGGCTCCATCCCGGTCTTGCTTGCCGACGCTATAGGAAAAGCGCAGGACATTATCAAGCTGCTATCGGATCGGGAATATAAGCTCAGTGTCCACAAATCCATATATAAGACTCTGAAAATCTACGAAGAGTTCGGGTTTCAATTCTCTAATTACGAGATATTCAAACCAAAGAAGACCGAGGGTAGGGTTCTCGTTTTTCCTCCCCTCAAGGGGGTAAATGATATAGATAAAGTCAGGGACAAGAAGGTCGGGATAGTCATGGAATCGGCGCCCGACGAAATGTCTTACATTAAGAAGGTGTTTAATGCCGACGAGGTTTTCCCGTTAAGCAACCAAGCGGGGTTTGACGAGCTCCTTCAGTTCGTCGAATTCGTGAGGCCGGAACGGGTATATCTCATACACGGACGTGCCGCAGAGTTCGGGCGGACGCTTCAAAAAAGAGGTTTTGAGGCCGTCCCGCTCGAGAAACCGGCACAGCTTAAGCTTCTATAGAGGAGATGCGGTATGGCAGTAATCACAAAGAGAATAAGACTACGCACGCAGGGGGAAACAGACCTGATCGACATTACGAACGATGTCGGCAATTGCGTGAGGGAGTCCGGAATATCTTCGGGCATTGTTACTGTCTTCATACCGGGCTCTACAGCCGGGGTTACTACGATCGAGTATGAAGGCGGCGCCATAAGGGACTTCAGGGAGGCTATCGAGAGGATAGCTCCCAGAAACATCCATTATCACCACGATGCGAGGTGGGGAGACGGAAACGGTTATTCCCATGTGAGGGCGGCGCTTCAGGGGGCTTCTCTCACGGTGCCTTTCTCCTCATCCGAGCTGCTTCTGGGCACATGGCAGCAGATCATCGTAGTCGACTTCGACAACAGGCCGCGCACGAGGGACGTAATACTTCAGATAATCGGGGAATAGAGACGACCCGCCCGGGATCATCTCTAAAGGATTTAAACGAATTTTACGGAAAAATGCTGCGGTTTATATCTAACGTTGAGATTGACGATGAGGGGGGTCATCGCTTCTATCATCGCCGACACCTCCAAAGGACCCGCATCCAAAACCCTTAGGTTCGGCATATCCTCCGTGAGCCTCTTGACGACATCCTTAGCGCCCTCATCATCCCCGCATATGACAACGTCATAATCGAGCCGCCTGTCTATCTCGCTGAGCTCCGATGCCGGAAGGTTATGATAAGCGGACACGATCCTGGCTGTATCAGGGAGAGCCGCCTTTATCTCGAGAGCCGACGAGCCCTGCTGAGGAGGGTTGAATAGAAACGTCTTTCCCTCCCTTTTCATCGAGACTACCGGAGTGACAACTATTTGATTCGTAAAACTGTCGCGAATCTGGCTCACTGTCGACGCAGCATGCTCCGGCGGGATGCTTATTATCACTACTTCCGCTTCTTTTGCTGCGTCGGCGTTGGGCATACCGTGAATCCTCGATTCTAGTCCCAGTGCCTTAAGCTTCTCTATATACTCCGAGGCTATGCCTTTGGCCTTCTCATCGCTCCTTGAGCCGATATAGATCTCGTGACCGGCTTTCGACCACCTGAGCACGAGACCTTCGGCAATATCACCTGTTCCGCCTAATAACGCTATTTTCATTTCGTCTGTCTCCCTTTTAAAAAGCTGCATTTATTTTAACAAAATAGCTCTTCTAGTAAAGGTAGCCCCAAGGCTCGGCTCTTAGGAGAGCGGTTTCGGATGAGAATCGGTTTTAAAAGAAGGGAGGACTCGGATAAGCGCTTAAAACTTCTTTTTAAAGTAGATGAACAGCGAAACACTATCCCGGTTAAAAAAGTGATCCTCCGTCGCAAGGTTACTGTCCGGAATGGCTACAAAGGGAAGGAGGCCGCCGTAAATAAGAATATTCCGGGACCGAAGCTGATTAAAATATATCTGGCCGTCGTCTTTGATCGACTGTACATTCAGGCTCGGGATCAGTGTACTGTTTCCTGAAGCCTGAGACATATCGCTCGGAGGATTCGGAACGATCGTATTATTTAGGGCTGTCACAAGTTTTTTATTTACAGGTTCGCAAAGGTTATTCTCAGTGTCATACAGAACAAATTCTTCTGAATTACCGGTGGATTCATGATGGCGATTCTCCAGAAGAGAGCCTGTCAGATTGTCCCCATCTGCAAAAGTGTAATTATAGCAGTACTGCTTGGGAGCCCGGTCGGAAGATACCCCCGGCACATTAAGGCTGTCGTCAGCACCGAGGGAGGATACAGTGGGAAACATCAATATTAAGAGTGTAAATACCGGAATCAGAATACGCATCCTAAAATACCACAATCCCGGATTTTTAGTAAATACCGACCTGTTCATCCTCTTGGCCTCGAAACATTTAATATAAATAGTCATGTGCACGTTTTCAATAGATGAATTTAATGGGAATATGGATTCAAAATTATGCTAAGGCTCTACAGTTATTAAACAACCTTCCACGATATTGTTAAATTCTTCGGGCTTTTCCTGCATCATGAAATGACCCGCGCCTTTTATTAGTCGGTAGGATGAGTTCTCTATGCTCTTTTCGAGATGCTCCCCGTATTTTGGGGGAGTCAGAATATCGAATTCTCCCGATATGATCCATACCGGAATATTTATCTCATGTACCCTGTCCATTATGTCGAATTTGTCGCACGCGACGAGGTCCCGGTAGCTCACCTCGGGCGGTGTGTCGAGTAAGCCGTCTTGGAATTCTCTTCTGAGTCCCTCTGAAGAGTCCGGACCGAACATTCTTCCCGGAGACAGCTCACAGAATGTCTGATAATTATTTTTTACAGCCTTAAGGGTTTCACCCGATACGCGGAGCCTCGCTCCCGTGCCGGCTAGAATACTGGCCCTCACTTTCTCCGGATGGTCTAACGCAAATAGCATAGCGACACCGCCGCCCATCGAATGGCCAAGAAGAATTAGGTCATAGATGCCGAGCGCTTCCGAGAATTCCTCGATAAACCCTTTATAGCCCTCTATATCTTTAAAACCGCTCCCCTCCGACATACCGTGGCCGGGGAGGTCGGGCACAATAATATTGAATGCCGGATGGTCATTGAAAGCATCGATCTGATATCTCCACGTAGCGGTTCTCTGTCCTGCGCCGTGGATCATCAATAAAGTAGGACGAGCCGGGTCGGTACGGCTGCCTTCTATGTAATGTATCCTATCTCCGTTTATTATAATTTCAGACATGAGGGTGTTTGCGAATAGTCTCAGGACAGGTTAGCCCGGCTATATTTCGAGATTAACCGATCATAGTCATTACTATCAATGCCGGATATTTTAATTGTTTTAATCTTCGAGGTCTTTCCTTTTATTATTTCAATGCTGGATTTTGATACGTCAAACGCTTTCGCCAGAACCTCCCTCAACCGTTCATTCGCCTTGCCCTCTACAGGCGGAGCCGAAATCCTTACTTTCAGTCTGCCGTCATGCACGCCCGCTATCTCGTCGCTCGATGACTTGGGCTGAACCTGAACGGTTATTGTAACGGGAGATTTGCTCATTAGACAAATTACGGTAATCCCGCTTTCAATCTATAGCCGTAATCGATAATGGACTGGGCCAACACCTGGTCTATAAAGAAAAGAGCTATCATTACTATAATCGGAGAAAAATCTATGCCGCTGAATATCGGCAGTATCCCTCTCACATATCTTAACACGGGCTCTGTCGCCATATATAAAAACCGGACTATGGGGTTATAAGGGTCCGGGTTTACCCATGAAATCACCGCCCTAGCGACAACTATAAAGAGATAAATATTTATAATGTAATGAAGAGCCTGTCCTACCCCTATCACCAGGTTCGCGAGTATAAACACTATTTTTCCTCCTTGGATATCTGCCTCGAACGATGTGTGGCCGCTTCCACCGCGGAAATAACGTTCGCTCTGAACCCGCCTGATTCGAGCTTATGGATGCCCTCTATGGTAGTGCCTCCCGGTGAGGAGACCTTATCCTTCATCACGGCCGGATGAAACATTTCCTCGATAATCATTTTAGCCGTTCCGAACACGGTCTGGGCGGCGAGTTTCAACGCGGCTTCCCTGGGGAGTCCCATTTTGACCCCGCCGTCGGACAGGGCCTCTATAAACATGGATACGAATGCGGGTCCGCTCCCGCTGAGCCCGGTTACGGTATCGAGCAGTCTCTCATCGTCGACAACATACACAATGCCGACAGATTCGAATATCCTCTTTATAGACTCCCTATCTTCGGAGCTCAGATTGGGGCTGCAAAACAGAGCCGACGCTCCGGCTAAAACAAGAGCCGGAGTATTCGGCATGACCCTTACTATCTTCGCCTTCTTTTTTAGAACATCGGAGATAAGGGAGGTCGGTATGCCGGCTGCGATTGAAATCAGTATCTTCTTCGCCGTGACCTGTGTTTTGATCTCGCTCACTACCTTCCTAATCACGTTCGGTTTTACGGATAGTATGATGATGTCTGATTTCCCGGCGGATTCTTTATTATCTTTAGTCGTCAAAACCCCGTATGCGGATTTCAGATGGTCGAGTCTTTTCCCGACTGTATCGCTTACTATAATATCAATCTTCTTATATTTACCCGACATTATGAGACCCTTTATAAGAGCCTCCGCCATGTTCCCGCCACCTATAAACCCTATTTTTCCCATATCTTTATCCGTATCCGGTGGATTATTTTTGCCTCGGCCCGAAAATAGCGGTGCCTACCCTGACGAGCGTAGCGCCCTCCTCAATAGCGACCTCGAAATCGCTGCTCATGCCCATCGAGAGTTCTCTCAGCTCCGGATATTCGACGCTCAGCTTATCGCGGAGCTCCCTCAGAGCAATGAAAAACGGCCGGGCGCTCTCAGGATCGTCAAAATAAGGAGGCATTGTCATGAGACCCCGAACATTAACCGAAGGCATTTCCCAAAGCTCTTTCAAGAATCCCTCCACTTCATCTTTTCCGACTCCGCCCTTCCTTTCCTCCTCCCCAGTATCTACCTCGATAAGCACCTTTGCTTTTATACCCAGGCTCGCTGCCTTTTTCCCGATCTCCCGGGCTACCGTTAACGAATCGAGGGAATGTATCATCTCCACATCGCCTACAACGTACTTAACCTTGTTCCGCTGCAGCCGGCCGATGAAATGCCACTCTACATTCTCACTAACTGTCCTGTCGATTATTTCCTTCTTAAGCCTGAATTCCTGTGCGTAATTCTCGCCGAATGTATGAATACCCGCGCTTACTGCTTCGATCATGCGCTCGGGCTCGACCCCTTTCGTTACCGCGACGAGTTTTATGTCGTCCTTGTGTCTACCCGCCCTCTTTGCCGCATTCTCTATTCTTTCTTTAACTGTCCGTATATTGTCTCGTAAATCCATCCTTTCCGAATATCTCTGTGACGCCTAAATTTTTCAAAACTTCGAGAAGCTCGACTACAGGGAGGCCGACGACATTCGTGTAAGAGCCCTCTATCGCGCTGACCATAAACGAGCCTATTCCCTGTATTCCATACGCTCCTGCTTTATCCATGGGCTCTCCGGTCTTAATGTAACCTTCTATTTCGGAAGCCGCAAGGGTTTTCACGAGTACCTTCGTATCCACAATCTGACTGTGCAGAAGCTCATTTTTCGGCCTTACGATGGAGAAAGCGGTATATACATGATGCTCTCTTCCGGAAAGCTTGCGCAGCATCGAAACGGCGTCTTCGGGGTCTCTCGGCTTGCCGAGGACCTCACTGTCCACTACGACTATAGTATCGGCCCCTATGACGATATAGCCGTTTCCCAGGTTCCGGGATACGGATAAGGCTTTCTCAGCGGAAATCCTCAATGCGAAATCCGGGGAGATTCCATTTTCGAGGAGAGTCTCTTGAGAAAGTGGATGTACGACCTCGAATTCGATCCCGAGCGCGGCCAGAAGCTCTCTCCGCCTCGGAGACGACGATGCGAGGATTATTTTAAGACTCATATTTTCAGATTACCCCGGACAAACCAGGAACCACCGGGGTCTCGAATCTATGCGAACCTCAAAGCAGCCTGTATCGGCGCTATTGTCCCGGCTTCCGGCTATCAGTAGTAATTCAGGTCGCTGTCTATCCAGTATTTCTCGGCGCCGATATTCGTACGGAGAGCGATACCCTGCTTGGTAAGCTGATAAATAACAACATCCGAATCGAACGGCACCGAGCCGCTTGCGGCCGCTCCCTCAGACTTAGACTTCAACACGGCGTCGCCCTGGACTCCAAAATCCCAGCCCTTGCTTATAAACTGGTTGAGCACTGCCCTGTTATTGAAAATTATCAGCTCCCTGAAATCCATGAGCGCCACCCCGAGTCCTACCCCGCCCTCGGCCATCCTCATGAAGGTCGTTTTTCCATTTGCATTGTTTGTTACCACCCCGTAGCCGTTCCCAGACCCGAAAATAAGAAGCTGAGTATTGATGTTGCTGAAAACGCCGTATCCGGTCGAATGCTCGACTAAATCCTTCATATACGGGCTTTTGCGGTAAATCTCGGCAAGTGTATTGTCCCTCATCTGAAGGACGTAAGCCCTCTTCGACTGTGGGCTATAGCCTTGGGGCTTTGCGCATCCGTAAAATGAAAGCAGAGATAATAGAAGCGGAATAACCAGTAATCTTTTTCTCATGCATATCTCCTCATTCGAAAATTTTGAATATTCTCACATTACATCCGTGCTTCTGAATTATCTATATGAACTTATTTTTATCAGCTGCATAACAATTTGAAGCAAAAGAATCAAACTCGGGTCTTATTATATCATGGACTCTGGCAATCACAGAAAAAGCCGCATATAATGTGTTCGTTTTTATAAACGCATTAATCAAACTCAATCTCGAAATTCACTATCCCGATGAATCCCGGTAAAAAGAGCGGTATCGTAATTTTCACATCCGTCATAACCGCGCTCTCCGGTCTTCTGCTTGGGTATGACACGGGGTCAATCAGCGGGGCGCTCGGATTCATCTCAGACACGTTTCATCTCGACACTGTAGGGAAAGGGAGCGTCATTTCCATGGTCCTCTTAGGGGGCATCCTGGGAGCGCTCATAAACGGCCTGCTCGCAGACAGGCTCGGAAGGAAGATAATGGTGCAAGGCGCTTCTTTACTCTTCATCACGGGAGCAGCGGCATCGGCTTTATCTCATTCAGCAGGAGACCTCTTTGCCTCCAGGTTCGTACTCGGACTTGCGCTCGGAGCGGTCTCGGCCTCGGCGCCTCTTTACATCGCCGAAATCTCCCCAGCAGCCGGGAGGGGTAGGCTGGTCACATACTTTCAGCTCGCAATCACCATAGGGATACTGCTCGGTTATTTCATGGACAGGAATTTCACCGGCTCCGGGAACTGGAGGTTCATGATAGGCTCTAGCCTGGTTCCGGCAGTGATACTCCTGTTCGGAATTCCCTTTCTGCCTCACAGTCCCAGGTGGCTCATCAAAAAGGGGAGAGACGAAGAAGCAAAAGACATACTACTTAGGACAAGCGGAGGCGACGCGACTCTCGCTGATTGCGAATTGAATGAGATACGGAAGGTCGTATCCCTGGAATCGAACGGCGGGATCGCGGATAT
>JBIOKC010000029.1:0-15623 GCA_044451425.1 Thermodesulfobacteriota bacterium | reverse complement strand
GGTCTTAGTGACCCGGTGGCTCCAAGTGGGAGGGCCATCGATCAACGGATAAAAGGTACGCCGGGGATAACAGACTTATCTCCCCCAAGAGTCCACATCGACGGGGAGGTTTGGTAACTCGATGTCGGCTCATCGCATACTGGGGCTGGAGAAGGTCCCAAGGGTTTGGCTGTTCGCCAATTAAAGCGGTACGCGAGCTGGGTTTAGAACGTCGTGAGACAGTTCGGTCCCTATCTGCAGCGGGCGTAGGAGACTTGAGGGGATCTGCTCATAGTACGAGAGGACCTGAGTGGACGAGCCTCTAGTGTACCAGTTGTCACGCCAGTGGCAGCGCTGGGTAGTTATGCTCGGACGGGATAACCGCTGAAGGCATCTAAGCGGGAAACCCACCCCAAGACTAGGTCTCCCAAATCAAAAGATTTCTAAAGGTCCCTCGAAGACTACGAGGTTGATAGGCACTAGGTGTAAGCACAGTAATGTGTTGAGCTGAAGTGTACTAACTGACCGTGCGGCTTAACTGCGGGGTTTTGAAAGTTACCGCGTATTCACGCTAGAACTCAGCACAATATGTAAATGTCGAAGATCTTCTTTGTTTGTATCTTCCAAGATCAAGCTCAGAATTCATCCAGATATTCCCTATTTAAAATAATTCCTGTAATCTCATTGCATGGATTACTTTATCTTCGAGAGGGGGTGTCCGGATGTCCGTATATTTAATCACGTATGAGCTCCATCACGATAAGGACTATCAGAAGATACACGAGGCGATAGAGTCGCTCGGCGGCTGTATTCACTGCCTCCGGGCTATTTGGCTCGTCAATACGGGCTTCTCTATTTCGGAGATTCACGAGATTCTAAAAGACAAAATCGACTCCGATGACTCCCTCCTTATATTGAAACCCTCCCGCGAGTGGGACAGCTTCAACCTCCCCATCGCCTGCAAAACCTGGCTCAAGCATCATTTGTCATAAAGCGCCTATTGTTCGGTTAATGGCTGCTTGTAAAGCCTCTCGTATTAATTTGGAATAGATGGACACTCTTTAATTTTAAGCACAACGGCTTAATTATCTTCTCATCCCCCGATTCAAATGCTATTCTGTAATCAATCATGGTCATAGGTGTCCCGAAAGAGAGAAAGATTCAGGAATACAGGGTTGCACTTACGCCCCAGGCCGTCCGCGTTCTTACCGAGCGCGAGCACAGGGTCCTCATTGAGAAGGATGCCGGCGCGGGAAGCGGAATCGCTGACAGCGAATATAAGAAAGCGGGCGGGCGAATAGCAGCCACAGAAGAAGAGCTATTCAAAAAATCCGCACTCATAGTTAAGGTAAAAGAACCCCTCCCTACTGAATACCCCTTGTTAAAAAAACAGCACACTATCTTTTGCTACCTACACCTCGCAGCCGATAATAAACTCGTTCAGACCCTTAAAAAGAGCGGGTGCAGGGCTATTGCGTATGAGACGGTCGAGCTCCCTGACGGCTCGCTCCCTCTTCTCGTCCCGATGAGCAAGATAGCCGGCAGGCTGTCTGTCCAGGTGGGCGTCCATTTCCTCCAGAAGTCGAAGGGAGGGAAGGGGGTCCTGCTCAGCGGAGCGGCAGGGGTGAGAAACGGGAGGGTGACTGTTATCGGAGGGGGCACTGTGGGGCTTAACGCTGTGCTCTCGGCACTCGGTTTAGGCGCCGAAGTGACTGTCATAGACAATAAGCATCAGAAGCTCGAGTTCTTCTTCGAACTTTTCGATGGCAGGGTTAAAACCATCCCCTCGTATCCCGAGACGATTGCCGAGGAGCTCCGAAAATCTGACTTGGCGGTGGGCGCCGTCCTCGTAACGGGAGCCAGGGCGCCGAGGATTATAACGAAAGAGATGATAGCCGGCATGGAGCCGGGGAGCGTATTTGTTGACGTTGCGATAGACCAGGGCGGATGCTCGGAGACGAGCGTACCAACTACCCACGACGCGCCTGTATACAAAACGCTGGGCGTAACTCACTACTGCGTGACGAACATGCCCGCTCTTGTCTCGCGGACTTCGACATATACCCTTTCCAATACCATACTCCCTTACGTGATCATGCTTGCAGACGATAAAATCGAACAAAACAACGCGCTTTTAAGGGGTATAAATGTCGATAGCGGTCAGCTCAGGCTCAATCTCGAATAACAATTTCGCTTTAATATTACATTCACCTGCCATAACTGATCAGATAAGAAAAATAGCATGGATTTAATATTAGTTACAGTATGATTGATAAAATGCGTCACGCCTTGACAAATATTTGCCTAAATTGAATTAAAATCCTACAATTATTTGTTGTAACTAACATTAATTTTGGAATTTTTGATATAACTGCATGTGGTACAAACATTGCAATATTTTAACATGGGGTTATTCATAAGTATTTCACATATACAGTATGATGGAGGAGCTATCCATTGGCAAACACAGCTAAATCAATGACAAGTCGGCTGATAGTATTCTTTCTCTTCTTTTTCATGCCTTCTTCAGAAAATCTTTTTTGAATTCGAAAATGGCGGTAATCAAGATAGCTCCGGGTGACACGATAGATGATGTTCAGCAGTCATTCGAAAACGACCCCGATGTCGAATACGTCGAAAAAAATTACATAGTTTATGCAACACACTAACGCTTAACGATCCCGGATTCAGTCTGCAGACTTACCTGATTGTCATAGAAGCACCGCAGGCATGGAACACCGAAACGGGCAATTCAAATGTTGTTATTGCGGTGCTTGATGCCGGGGTTGACGGTACACATGAAGATATTTCCGGGAAATTACTTACACAGGATGCAATGTTCTTGACAGTTTTACCGCCACGAGTTGCGGTTCTAATGTAGACGATAATTACGGCCATGGGACAGGCGTCGTGGGTACTACTGCTGCGAAAACGAATAACGGGCTCGGCGTCGCGGGCGTATGCTGGAACTGTTCCATCCTACCAGTCAAGGTGCTCGATGACTCAGGCTCCGGACCTTAGCGGATGCTATTGATGGGATCGAGTTCGCCCGGAATTATGCTCTTAACAAACCCACTTAGAGAGTGGTGATTAATATGAGCTTCGGCAGGGATCGCCAGTCGTCAGGCATCACTCAGGCAGAGCAGGATGCTATTAATGCCGCATGGAGTGCTGGGGTATTGGTAGTTGCGTCCGCGGGTAATTCGGGGAATAGCAACCTTCAATGTCCCGCCGCTGCGGCTCACGTAATAACCGTATACGCGACGACGAATAGTGACACAAAGGCAAGTTTCTCGAGCTACGGGAGTTTCGTCGATTTGGCTGCCCCCGGTGTAGGTATTGTAAATTTAGTCGGATCATCGAATGTCCCGGGAAGTTCTTACGCCTCCTGGTCGGGGACCTCATTCTCAGCGCCCATTGTGAGCGGCGTAGCCGGGCTCGTGTGGTCGGTAAAGAGCACTCTTACAAACGTCGATGTCGATCAGATACTGAGATATACGGCGGTAAATATAGTCTCCTCGCTTTATTTCGGAGACGGCAGGGTAGATGCGGAGCTTGCGGTCGCTCTCGCTTCATCCGGCACTCCCGCTCCGACACCAAAACCTACCCCTCCTTCTTCTTCGGGGGGCGGAGTCCTCACGGGATTTAATCCGGGAACTGCGGGAGTCAGGAATACCTTGACAGTTACCGGCGCACCCGGCCGTTCGACCGTTAAATTCTACTATTCTACGACTTCCGGGAAAACTACTATTACTAGCGGCGTTTGCAAGGGGCAATCGCTCAATATTAACAGGCCGTTGCTTCTTGGGTCGGTGAGTGCTGATTCCACTGGAAAAGCGGGTCTCAGTGTCATTCTGTCGAGCTCTCTCGGAGGAAACGTTTACGTCCAGTCGACGGCTGTGAATTCGTTTTTTTTGCGGGGTTAGTAACCTTGCAACTCAGACAATAAAGACTAAGTCCGGCAGCTGAGGCAGCAGCCCCCTTCCTTCGCGCGGACGCTAGATCCGGGCCGGGTATTAGGCTCAGCACAGTAGCTATCGATAATAAGCGTGAACTTAGCTGCCCGGACCGTGATGAAAAGCCCATTTTGAACCCGCAATTCCGGATGGGCGTTTACTTCAGCCGGAACCTCGTACACCACTTATGGACCTCATCGAGCTTGGGCGCTATTCATTAACAACGCCTGGTTATATTCGCTACATAGGTGTGATACGGCATGAGAGCCGTATAAGTGTTTCCATCCTAATTTATTGTCGAACTTGACACGGATATTATTATCTCAATAATATAAGACTCGATGATAAGAGTTCTCGCTGTACTATTTCTTGCCGTTTCTCTTCTGTTTATAGTAAATTGCGGGTCAAAAAAAGTTCCTAAAGATCTTAACGACCAACAGTTATATGACGCTGCGATGCAGGAGATGACTGCTGACAAGGGTGGGTTCCCATGGATATTCAAGGGAAGAGACTACAGTATGATCTTAGATTACCTGAAAGAAATCCAGCTGAAGTACACGTATAGTCCCTATGCGGCGCTCGCAGAGCTGAGAACTGGCGATGCGTACTTTGAAAAAGGGGAGTACGATCAGGCCGCCATAGAGTACGAGGAATTCCTTAAGCGTCACCCCGGGAACGAGGAAGCTCCTTATGCAACGTACAAGCTTGCGCTGTCATACTATAAGAAAATAAGGACTCCCGACAGGGACCCGACGAATACGAGGCTCGCCATGCAATGGTTTAATACCTTTGTTGAAAAATATCCCGATTCGCTGCTCTTACACGATGCTCGCGAGAAAATTTTGAAATGCCGGGACAGTCTCGCCCTGAGAGAGATCTATATCGGAAACTTTTATTCAAAGCGCGATAATTACAAAGCCGCCGCCGACAGGTATAAGATCGTCGTCAGCGATTATAACGATACGAACAGTTACGAAGAAGCCCTATATCTCTTGGGCAGGGCGTATGCAAAATCCGAGCGGTATGAGCTGGCGAGGCAGACTCTTACCCGGCTTGTTCAGGAATTCCCGAATAAGAAGTATTCCAATAAGGCGTCATCGCTCTTAAACGAAATTCAGGGCAAAACAGCTCCTCCTCCCAAGGAAAACAAAGAAGAAAAAGGACAACCGCAGCAAGGATGAGAATTCTTCTTTCGTTCTCTCTACTTTTGATTTGCCTCGTAGTCTCTTGCGGAAATAGTGAAGACAAAGCGATAGAGGAAACGCTCACCGTTAGGACTAAAGCGTATGAAACCAAGGATGCGGATTTGTATATGACGTTGATAGCGCCGGATTATAAGCATGAAAAAAATGGGAAAGTAATCGGTGTTGAACAGATTAAAAAGAATTTTTTGACTAATGTATCTTTATTCGATACCATAGAATTCACAAATTCGGACAGGACTATCAATAGAGACGGCGATAAGGCCGAGGTAGCCCAGATAACGCTTGTCAATGCCGTCGTTAATAAGACCAAAAGCAGGTTTAAAATCAACGACAG
The DNA here is from genome assembly GCA_044451425.1 of Thermodesulfobacteriota bacterium. Lineage (GTDB taxonomy): Bacteria > Desulfobacterota_D > UBA1144 > Nemesobacterales > UBA2774 > 2-12-FULL-53-21. The sequence continues at coordinate 10,149 of JBIOKC010000029.1, read as the reverse complement.
AATAGTGCTTGAGAAGAGAAATGGTAAATGGTTGATCGTTAAAGAATCGGACGCCGATTTTCTCGAGGGGTTTGTCTTTGGAGGAAGCCATTAAACGGGCGTCCGGTACTATTACCCGCCGAACTGTCTTTCCACTTGTTCTTGTTCTTCTTTGCAGCTGATGCAGAGGGTCGTTTCCGGTCTTACTTCCAGCCTGTCCTCTGTTATCTCATCACCGCAAATCTCACATATGCCGTAAGTTCCGTCTTCCGTTTTCTGGATTGACTTTTGTATTTTTTGTATAAGCTTCCTTTCCCTGTCCCGTTTACGGAGTTCTATCGTTCTGCTTGATTCGGAGAGTGCCCTGTCGAGAGGGTCGGGAAATGAGCCGTCACCTTCACTCATCTGAGTAACCGTATCGTCTGCTATCCCCAGAAGGCCCGCCATCTTTTTGATAAGAATTTCCCTGAAGTGTTTAAGTCTCTGATTATCCATGAAAAAATTATATCACTTATGGCTAGTTGTGTAAAACGCAGAATAGAGAGGGCTTTCTCCTGTAGGCGTGGACTCGTTATACCCTGATTTTCCGGTGCGAATATTAGAGCTCGTGGAGTATCCGGTTAGAACTTTTCGGTTATTATTAAAAGTGTAGAATTTGAGATATAGAGGAGGTTTTTTTGTTCAAATTATCGCAGATCAGATTCAGAGCTTCAGAAGATACGGTACCGCTCTTCTCAGACTTTCTTCTCGGACTGGGTTCGCTCGGAGTGGCCGAGGATGTGAAAGAAAACGGTATGTATGAGATATCTGCGTACTTCCCGATGGAGACCGATCTGTCGTCTGTAATGAGCAGCCTCGGGGATTATTCCGCGTTTATAGAGAGCAACGTAAAAGGTGCGAGGACCGGGCCTGTGGAAGTCGAACACATCGACCGTTCTAGCTGGGAGGTGTGGAGAACTCTGCTGAATAAGGTACGGGCCGGGAAAAGGATAGTTATCGTGCCGCCGTGGGAAGAACACGCTGCCCGAGGCGAAGAGATAGTTATTGAGATAAACCCTTCCCTCGCCTTTGGTACTGGGCATCACGAAACGACAAGGCTTTGTATCGCCTACATCGAGGAAGTCGCCGAGAAAAAGACTGTAAAGAGTATGCTCGACGTCGGGTGCGGGAGCGGCATTCTCGCGATATCCGCTTTTAAGCTCGGAATCGAGAACGTCACGGGATTTGATACTGACCCTATTGCCATCGGAGAGTCGAGAAAGAATGCGGAAAGGAATTCGGTGCTCGATAAAATAAAGTATTTCTGTGGCCATATACAGAGCGCAACGGGCGTTTACGACCTTATCGTCGCGAACGTTTATCTGGAGCCTATATATCACATGAGAGAAGAATTTAAGTCCAGGCTGGCGGAAACGGGCACACTGGTCGTTTCGGGAATACCGTATGTGAGGAGGGACGAGGCTGTGGGCTGCCTCATAAAAGCGGGATTAAAGCTCGAAAAGGAATTGAGGGAAGGCGATTGGGTGGCGCTCGGATTCTCTCTAGTTTGATAACGCTGCACGCTGCAATATACTCTTACACTATCTGAATAACCAATAAACCAGGAGATTTCTTTGTCTTCGTTTAATACGATCGAATGGAAAGAAGACAGGGTGGTGATGATCGACCAGACTAAGCTGCCGGGCGAGGAAAAGTACGTTGAGTGTATGACATACGAGGACGTCGCAGACGCGATAAAACGCATGGTTATAAGGGGCGCCCCCGCAATCGGCGTTGCGGCGGGAATGGGTGTTGCGCTCGGGTCGCTTAATTCGCGCACTAAGGACAAAGAGGAATTTATATCGGAAGTCAAAAAGATCTCTAGCATAATACTCGAGACAAGGCCCACGGCTGTAAACCTTTCGTGGGCCGTAAAAAGAATGCTCGGCGTCCTTGAGCATGGGGAGGGCGATGTCGGCGACATTAAGCTGAAGCTTATCGAGGAAGCGAAAAAAATCCTGGAGGAAGACATAATGACCTGCAGGAGCATAGGGAAAGCCGGAGCAGGGCTCATAAAGGACGGCTCCATAATCCTTACGCACTGTAATGCGGGTGCGCTGGCTACAGGCGGTTACGGGACGGCGCTAGGGGTTATCAGGGCAGCGGTGGAGGAGGGGAAGAATATAAAGGTCATCGCGACTGAAACGAGGCCGTTTCTCCAGGGCTCGAGGCTAACGGCATGGGAGCTCGACAGGGACGGTATCCAGGTCTCACTGATTACGGACAATATGGCGGGTCATGTCATGAGCAAAGGGATGGTGGATGCTGTCGTCGTGGGAGCCGACAGGATTGCCAGGAACGGCGATGTAGCGAACAAGATAGGGACCTATACCCTGTCTGTTCTGGCTAAGTCCCTCGGTATACCCTTTTATGTCGCAGCCCCTCTGTCGACTGTCGATTTCGATTGCCCGGGGGGCGGATCGATACCGATTGAGGAAAGGAATAAGGAAGAAGTCACACACATCTCGGGCGTAAGGATTGCACCCGAGGTTAATGTGTTTAACCCCGCGTTCGACATTACACCCGGAGAGAACATTACTTCGATAATTACAGAAAAAGGCGTGATTGGGAAGCCGTATACCGCGAACCTCTCAAGGCTGCTCGAATAAAGAGGTCTCTACTGCCTTTCCAGGTCTTCCTGGCATGAAAGGCATAATTTCGTAAAAGGCATTGCGGCCAGCCTCTCCTTATCGATTTCCTCTTCGCACGATTCGCATTTCCCGTAGGTGCCTACTTCGATTCTTTTTAAAGCGTCATCGACCAGGGTGAGCTTTTCCCTTTCCCTGTCGGCGAGCATGAGAGTAAGCTCTCTGTCCCTGTCCGTAGAGGCATGGTCATAGAAATCCCCTATGTCGAATTTCAGATGATCCGATTCGGCTCTCATCTTTTGTGTTACTTCATTCAGCAGTTCTTTGCGCATAAGAGTGAGCATTTTTTTTATATCGTCCCGCCAGTCCTTCCTCGATTTTTTCGTTATTTTCTTCTTAGGGGGTGCCTTTTTGCTTTTCGCCATGGTGATAAGGGATCTCCTTATTCAATTTGAGATTGATTAAGCGTCTGTAATCCTTACGTAAATGTATAAGATTTACAGTTCATGCCTACAATTTCCTTGAAATCCGGTTTAAATAAAAATCCCAGTACAGAATAAATAAAGACTAATGCGAAGGTGTATTAAGATAAGTACATTAATAGCTTTGTCAAGAGCGGTTTTTTAGAGTGATTGCGGAGGGCACGACCACGCACATCGCTCAGATGTGAGTGTCGGGTGTAAAATGATTTGCGGGACGGAGTATGAAACCAATAACGGGTGCTTGAATATGCCAACCCCAATATTAAGGCCTTCCTTGGTTCGGGTTTGATCATACCGCGAGTACATATATTATCAGTTCGGATTGAATCTGAACGGTTGCATTTATTTCTCGGTCTATGCCCTGAATATGGTAGTCCTGTAAGGATTTGCCGATTTCCGGAGCGTACGAAATTCCGGGAATCGGCCTTGTTGTGCACACTGTCTTACTGCTTATAGAATTTCTTTTCCCAATCTTTATGCCTGACTTCAGCTTCTTTTATCAGAGGGGCAAAAGACGCCGCATTGATTAAGAATTCGTTAAGCATGTTGAAGGGGAACATTATCGGACGAACGAAATCCACAAACAGTACAGCCCTGAAACCGTCGGTATCGTTCCAGACTTCGTGTTCGAATGTGTCATCGAATATAAGACTGTCGCCCTCTTCCCAGTGTGTAACTCGATCTTCGATTCGTATCCGGCACTGTTCTTTAGGCTCCGGGACTATGAGCCCCAGATGATAACGAAGTACGCCGTTATAAGGCCCTCTGTGCGCCGGTATGTGTTTTTTCGGGGCCAGAATAGAAAAGAATGCCGTTTTATTGCCGGGTATCTTCTTCAGAATCCGCATCGTCTCCGGGCATCTCTTCGAGTTTTCGTCACTATCGATCCCGTAGCCGGACAAGAAGAAAGTTTTCCACATATTGTCTGTTGTTATAGTTTTTACTTCCGGCATGATTTCGTGAAAGCTCGGCAGATCCTCCCTTCTTTCCATTACCTTATCGAGTTCCGCTCTTATTTTCTTCCACTCCTTTTCGACCTCCGCCGCCCACGGAAATGTCGCCTTGTCGTAAATCGACAGATTTCCATTTTTGGCAAACTTTATGTTCGTTTTTTCCACGAACTTGATAACTAAAGACATCAAGCCCGGCATATATTCTTTTACTTCATAATCGGGCTGAGGAGCGTTACCGTTCCCGTTTTTCGCATTTTGTTTGTCTGTTTCTCCCATGTCAGGTTCCTTTCCGTCCTATTTTATTTTAATATATCGTTTTCCGGTTTTGCTTTCCTCAATTTTATTATATCTTCTATTTGGTGAATTAAAAATAATATTAGAGCTGCCGTCGTAAATCCGAGCACCCACGGGTATCCTCCGACAATGGCCAGAATGAGAAACGCGAGTGAAAAGAAATTTCTTCTGCTCATCGGACGGACAAGCTTGATGAGTTTGCGTATCAGCGAAGGCTTCTTCCCCTCTTCCAGTTTGTCGACTTCGAAATAAGCTACCAGGCTCCCCGAGTTTGTATATTTTTTGAGGAAATAGAACGACCATATTAAGAAAAAGATCAATATGGACAGGTTCATAGCTCCGAGTATTATCGCGAAGGGATTGTTTGAGATGAGATAGTAGCCGAGAGGCAAACCCAATATAAAAGATAATACGGTCACCTGAACTGCGATCATATCTACCCATTGGCCCCTTTGTGTCTCCATCAGTTTGACGCGGGCTACCTCACCGTCGCATCGGTCGAGTGTAGTAGCTGTCTGCATAAATAAAGCTCCCCAAACGGGATGTCCGACCGCATAAAATATGCCGCAGAACATGCCGATTATATTTACAATTACACTGACCATGTTAGGCGTGAGCGGGGTTTTTACCAGAAGCCTGCTGGTCGGTAGCGAGATTTTACTATTGATGTTTCCCGAAATCCAGCCTGTCGCGGTCTTCCCCACGTGTGCGAAGAGCAGGTTCTCCGCCTTCAATGCCGAGCCTTCATCGGAAGTGAGTCTCATCCAGTAGCTGTCCGAGAACCTCGAGAGCTTAACTTTGCCTCTGCTTATTAGCTCATCCGCCAATGACCTTATGGACATAGAATCCATGATGGATTTTTCAAGGAGCTTCCCCTCGGCTATAAATGCTCCGACAGCCTTCCCCCCGTATGAACAAACATCGGAAACCTTCCCGTTACCGGATTTAATCCAGGCGTCGTCCGATATGTCGGCGAGGATAGTCATTTCGTCGCGAAGACATTCGGTCTTCATAAAGTTCGATAATGCGATAGGTGTGGTAATGAGGTTCGATTGAATAATAAGAGAGGGCTCGGAATCCGGAATGATCGCCGAGCCGAGCGGGTGCCAGTTTATATCGCCTCTAAAACGCTTATCGCCGGATAACAGCTCCTTAAGTGAAGAATCGCTCTTTTCCGTTATTATAGTAAAGCGCTTAATGCCAGCTCGTTGAGCCGTGATAACAAGACGTTTGAATTTAGGAAGCGAACCGAATACGGTCTTTTCGTGAATGCTCAGTTTTTCTTTATCTATGCCGGTACCAGCGGCGACGACTATTGCATGGTCCATTTTATCGGCTGGTTTCTACAACTCTTAGGACCCTTTCCCGATAAGATTTCTTTATAAATTTATTTGAATCGAATCTCGCTTTAAATAAATCGCCCGGATAGTCCACATCCATCCATTAGAGGTCGTTAATATCCAGGGAATTGATCCTGTATCCTTTCTTTATGAGTCTGTGGATGGCTGAGATATACCATTTATTTTCGGCTCACACTGTTCTCATTTCTTCCTCTATCGCCCTTTTCATGATATCTACGCCCGCACCTCTGAAAACCCTAACCCCGACAGATTTGGCGGATGCCCTGTTGGTTAGAGTCTTGCTTATGTCAACGATCTTGGTCTCCTTTATTACTACCTTCATGTCTTCGTATTCATAGCTCGCCTTCCTTTTAATCGGAAGGCAGATTTCTTCATCCCTCATTCTTAAGGCCCGCTCGAGAACTTCTATTTCGAACACGTCATCCCCGTTTATGACAACGGTATCGTCATCCATCTCTCTCCTTGCTGTCCAGAGAGATATAAGACTGTTTGTGGTCTGATAGAAAGGGTTATAAACAGTCTTGATTTTCATCCTCAGACCGTCATAGTTTTTGAGGAAATTCTCCACTTTTTCAAATCCGAAACCCACCACTATTACGACCTTATCTATATCGCAGTCGCGTAAGTGGTTTATCTGATGCTCGAGTATAGTCTCGCCGCCGATATTGAGTAAACATTTTGGGATGTACTTTGTGTAAGGGTGAAGCCTTTTACCTCTACCGGGTGTGAGTATGACAGCTATCATAGTATTTTCTCCGCTTCAGATGGTTGTGTATGACGTATAGATGTAGGATTTATGATAGAAAGATTCGCGGAATGCGAATCCTGTGTTTTTTCTCCTCCTTTAAATACTGAGTTACATTAATAACCTTAGGAATGACCTCTTTCAATATATGTAACTAATACTCTTAACCTCTTAAACTTAATTAATATTATAAAACAGGCACGGATCAATCACACATTATACGGGAGCCCCGGTCATATTAATTGTAAAGAACTAAGATGCCGAGCACACCAGGCGGATTTTCCCCCCTCAGCTCTCGGCGATCTTCAATTTATTCGGTTCGGGCTTTATTCCAGTCATATTGTTTTTACCGTCCACATAAACGAGTTTCGGCATATGGGTCTTGCACTCATTTTCGTCATAGGACGCAAAGCTCGCAATTATCAGGCAATCCCCTTTTTTGGCAAGATGGGCGGCCGCCCCGTTCACGCATATCTCGTTTGACCCGCGTTTGCCTTCGATTACATATGTTACGAATCTATGACCGTTTGTTACATTGAATATGTGGACCTGCTCGTACTGAAAGAAATTGGCCGCATCCATGAGGTTCCTGTCAACCGTTATGCTTCCCTCGTATTCGAGATCGGCATCGGTCACCATTACCCTATGAATTTTGGATTTAAGAAGAGTTCTCTGCATCTTTATGCGCCCTCCGGAATATATAATTTAAAGCAAAATATTATCTATAAGTCTCGCGTTTCCTATCCTTACAGCCAATGCGGCCACATCTCCCGGATCCGCAGCTGGCTTTTCCCTGAGCGTTTCTCCGTCCCTGATTTCGAGGTAATCAATCTCCGAGACAGAAGCGCCCTTCAGTATTTCATGACCTCTGTCAACAAGGTTTCGCGTGTCTGTTTCGCCTCCGTCGAATCTCCTTTTAATCTCCAGGAGGGAAAGAGAAAGTGAAGCCGCCTTTTTCCTGTCTTCCAAGGTTAGGTAGGAATTCCTCGAGCTCATGGCGAGGCCGCTTTTCTCTCTTACAATCGGCATTCCCATTATCTCGATTTCCAGATTGAGATCTCTCACCATTTTCTTCACGATTTGAAGCTGCTGATAGTCCTTTTCCCCGAATATCGCCAAGTGGGGTTTTACGATGTTAAAGAGCTTCAGCACTACTGTCGCAACCCCTCGGAAGTGTCCCGGCCTGAACCTCCCGCAGAGCGGCTTTTCAAGCTCCGTTACCTCGACATAAGTCTCGAAGCCGGGCGGGTATATTTCTTCCACACGGGGGAAGAAGGCTATATAGACGCCCGCGTCCGTCATTTTTTTTAAATCCGCGTCCGTATCTCTCGTGTAGGAGTTGTAATCCTCTCCGGGGGCGAACTGGGTCGGGTTCACGAATACGCTCGCGACGAGTATATCGCCTAATTCCTTGCCTTTCTTCATCAGACTTATATGCCCTTCATGGAGCGCCCCCATGGTCGGGACGAAAGATATAATCTTTCCCTCCTTCCTCGATTCAATTGATAGGGCGTGCATCTCCTTGACGCCATCGACAACTCTGATCTCTCTCTTTTTAGTCATACGAATGTTCCTCGGAGGGGAATGCCCCCGATCTAACGTCACTTATGAATGCCCTCGTGGATTTTCCTACTATCTCACGCAGGTTTGCGTATTTTTTTACAAATCTCGGCGTGGGTTCCGGCGAGAGTCCCAGTAGGTCGTTTATGACGAGCACCTGGCCGTCACATCCGGGCCCGGCTCCTATCCCTATCGTGGGAATCTTTATTGCGTCCGTGATTTCTTTGGCAAGAGACTGAGGTATGCTTTCCAGGACGAGGGAGAATGCACCGGCGCTTTCTATGGATTTTGCGAGCTCGAGAAGCACAGCGGCTTCTTTTTCGCTCCTTCCCTGGATCTTATATCCGCCCATTTCGAGCACGGACTGCGGGCGGAGACCAATATGCGCCATGACCGGGATACCGGATTTATTTATGGCGTATACGGTTTCAAGATACTCTTCTGAAGTTTCCAGTTTGACCGATTCCGCCCCGGATTCTTTAATAAACCTGCCTGCGCTTCTTAAAGCGTCCTCTTTGGATGCCTGATACGACATAAAAGGCATATCGGCGGTAAGGTGGGCCTTGTCGATCCCCCTCGAAACTATCTTGGTATGATAGATCATCTCGTCCATTGTTACGGCAAGGGTGTTCGGGAGGCCCTGTATGACGTTTCCAAGCGAGTCGCCAACCAGCACTATATCGACCCCGGCCTCGTCGACCATTCTTGCCGTGGCCGCGTCATAAGCCGTTACCATGACGATCTTTCGACACTCCGCCTTCATTGAGCGTATTTCAGGCACCGTCATTTTATTCATTGGGGGCCGCCTGAAATGAAAAAAGCCAGATCGAGTATAGAATAACCCTCTACTGGCTTGCTCGTTATCAATCTAGGCCGGGTACGGCTTAGGTTCCGTCCCTCTTCTGTCATTTAACTCTTCCTCCGTCTCGGTCCCTGAAGCGGGATCCAAGCGGTAATACCAATCAAAAATCGCGAACTTACTTATAAACGCGATATAACAATATAGAAATACGTAGAAATGTCAAATAACCGTACAACCGATATGTGAGCGTATTCATTATCTCACTCAAGTATAAGTTTAAGTTAGCCGGCGAAATAATACAATCAGGAATCCTGTAAATCGCCTTCATGAAGGTCGTTTGTCAAGTAATAATAATAGTACGATATGTGGGAGCATGTCGGGTTAACATTATTCCAGTTAGGGTGATTAATGTAGAGAGGGGGATCATGGAGATAGAGATTTATCAACTCGATGCGTTTACGGACAAGCCCTTCGGAGGCAACCCGGCAGCCGTGTGTATATTGCCCGGCCCCGCCGACGCCGAATGGATGCAGAATGTGGCGCGTGATATGAACCTACCGGAGACGGCCTTTTTATATCGGGAGAATAACGGTTTTCATCTCCGGTGGTTCACCCCTACGGTCGAAGTCGAGCTATGCGGTCACGCGACCCTTGCAAGCGCTAATGTGTTGTGGGAATCGGGCCACGTTCCCCGCGGCGCGGTAATCGAATTTTACACCCTGATCGGCACGCTCACTGCCGCGATGAACGGAGGTATGATCGAGCTCGACTTCCCCTCCGAACCCGAGCAGGAAGCGACAGCTCCTCCAGCGTTGACAGAGTCTCTCGGCGTCAAGCCGGTTTACGTCGGCAGGAACAGGTTCGATTATCTCGTGGAAGTGGAGTCTGCGAATGAGGTAAGGGGTATCAAGCCTGACTTCGAGCTCCTCGGGACAATTCCCGTGAGGGGAGTCATGGTTACGAGCGCTTCCGATTCCCCGGAATACGATTTCGTCTCCCGCTTTTTCGGCCCCGCATCCGGTATCAATGAAGACCCCGCAACGGGCTCAGCCCACTGCTGCCTCGGTCCCTACTGGGAAAAGAAGCTGGGGAAATCCGAATTTCTCGCCTATCAGGCCTCCGAGCGCGGGGGTGTCATAGGCGTGCGTGTAATGGGGCTGAGGGTAAAGCTCCTGGGCAAGGCAGTCACGATCTTTAAGGGGGTCATGTGCGTGTAGGGCTCGAATCGAGTCCTAAATACAAACTGACCCGCTGCCGTTACTGCACGCGCTTGAAAATCTGGAAATGTCGTTCATAATTTAGGACTTCCCGTTACCTGCGGCTTTCACCGCGTAACGTTCCGGCTG
>JBIOKC010000028.1:0-16053 GCA_044451425.1 Thermodesulfobacteriota bacterium | reverse complement strand
TCACAATAGACCTTTCGACAAACTGTAAAGATGATGATGGCGTAAGCTCTTCCCTCTGGAAGGGAACCTTCCACTGTCCTACTCTGGGACTGATTTCCTTATAATACGCCGCAGTCAAATACATATCCTGCAATATTTTTGTGTTAGTATATGGGGCGGTACCGTTAGTCTTAGTCGGATCTATCATGAATGTATAATAGAACCATGGTGCGAAAGCATAGCCGTCCCATTTTATCTCGAGTCTCCTCAACTTCCCGGAGGTCTGTGTAGCTTGATCACCGCACCCGAGCGAGCTGCAGCCTGACAGCTGAGCCGTTGTTTTACTGACATAAAACTGTGTCTGCGCAAGGATGCTGAATCTCAATTTAAACGGAATACCCGAACTGTCTTTCGTTTCAAATACAAAACCGCTGTCATACTTGCCTAAAAACTTGTTATACCACGCATCCTCCGCTGTCACTTGTTTCTGATTAATTTGAGCGAGATTCTTGTCCGACTGCGCCCTCGCATTTTCCAGCTGCTGAATCTCTTGTTTTAGTTGCTCAATCTGCTGCTGGTTCTGCATCTGAATAGCCTGGATCTGCTGTTTTAACTCCTCAATCTGCTGCTGCTGAGATGACTGCGCTTTAGCCGTAACACCGGAAATGGGCACTGCTAATACCGCAATAAATAGTAGTTTCAGTAAAGTTCTCATCACTCGACCTCCTCCTAAAAGAATATATAGGCGGAGTTTAAAGAGAGTTGGTTAACTTGATGTGAAATTAATGTTAAGATTTGGTTAATTAGGGCCGGTAATCATTGCAACCGATCCCTTATGATTTAATATATTACTAATGTTTCCTGTATACTTCAGAATAGGTTAGGTGGTATGAGTGAAAAATTAATAGCTATAGTAGACGATGAAGAAGACATCGTTAAGCTTGTAAGCCATCATCTGAAGAGAGAGGGTTTCAAGGTCAAGGAATTCCATAACGGGAGGGATTTTCTGTCGTATATAGAATCGGTGGTCCCTGACCTGGCGGTGCTGGACATAATGCTGCCGGGAATAAACGGGTTAGAGATCTGCAGGATGCTTAAGAATAAATCTACAACTTCTTCAGTGCCCATAATAATGCTTACGGCCAAAGCATCAGAGGCCGATGTGGTGGTCGGGCTCGAGCTCGGAGCAGACGACTACATCGTAAAACCGTTCAGTCCCCGCGAGCTCGTAGCAAGGGTAAAGACGGTTCTGAGGAGAACCGGGATCAAGGAATCGGACGATCATATTATGAAGATAGGCCCTCTCAGGATAGACAATGAAAAATACGAGGTTTCGGTCGAGAATGAGAAAATCCTCCTAACGACTACCGAGTTCAAGATTCTGGAAGTGCTCGCCGACGGTAAAGGGAGAGTATTTACAAGGGACCAGCTATTGAAGAAGAAACGGCTCTGGGGCGATGATAAACTAGTTTATGATAGGACAATAGACGTTCACATAAAAAATCTTCGTGAGAAACTGGGAACGGCGGGCAATATGGTTAAAACCGTTCGAAGCATAGGCTATAAACTAGAAGAATAGGTCACTATTGAGCATATTCTGGAAACAGTTCTTTTCCAATTTTCTGATAATACTCCTCGTGCTGTTTCTATTCACATTCCTCGTCATCGGGGAATTGAAAGATTACGACAAATCACTCATCAAAGAACGGCTCCTTAGCTCCGCAAACCTGGTGAGCGATGTTCTGAAACGTCCGATAGAAGATGGAATTCCGGGGGAGATACAGAGCGCGGTAAATGGCCTCAGCGAGAAGTCAGGGGAAAGGATAACCGTAATTGCTACAAACGGCACCGTGCTCGCTGATTCAAGCAGTAACCCCGCTAAAATGGAAAACCACTCGAACAGGCCCGAGATAAAGCAAGCGCTTTCGAAGGATCTGGGGACGAGTAGCCGATACAGTAAGACTCTTCAAAAGGAGATGTTTTATGTAGCCGTACCTTATAGAGACGGAAGCGGCGAAGTCAAAGCCGTTATACGGACATCGCTCCCACTGAGCACGCTTGAGAATGCGAGCCACCCGATGGAAAAGAAAATGATATACCTTGGAGCCGCCCTAACAATAGCCGCGTTACTCCTCTCACTTGCGCTCTCGAAAACTATAACCCAATCGCTTCGTGGGATTATGAATGTAGCCGATGAGCTCGCAAAGGGGAATCTCAACGTGAGCATCCCCGTCTCCGACAGGAAAAACGAAATTTCCACAATCTCTTCGGCACTCAACCGCATGGCTCAGAAATTAAATGAGTTATTCAAGCAGCTGTCGAAAGAAAAGAACCAGGTCGAAGCCGTCTTAAGCGCGATGAGCGAAGGCGTAATGGTGGTTTCCCACGAGGGGAGCGTGATCACCACAAACAACGCGTTGAAAAAGATGTTCAAGCTCAAAGAAGATCCGACGAGAAAGCAATACTGGGAGATATTGAGAAACAGGGAACTGACCAAACTAGTGGAAAGTGTGCTCAAGAACTGTAGACCCGAAAGCCGGGAAATCTTCTACCTCTATCCGGACGAGAAGTACTATCTCGTAAACGTGATTCCGCTCGATTCCCCGGATGAAGAACTAATAGTGGTAATGTTCGACATCACTGACTTCAAAAGACTGGAGAAGATAAAAGCGGATTTCATAGCAAACGTTTCACATGAATTGAGGACCCCACTTACCGCCATAAAGGGATATACCGAGACGCTCGAAGAGGAGGCCTACGAAACACCCGATGAGCAGAAGCATTTTTTAGGGATAATAAAGCGACATACTGACAGGCTCATCAACATCGTCTCCGATCTGCTGGTTTTATCGGAGGTCGAAAGCAGGGACGCTCTTTCGAAAGAGAATTCCTCAAACGACCTCGAAGAAATCAACATAAACGAAGTGATCAAATCTTCCCTCGAAACGCTCAGGTCCAAAGCCGCTGAAAAGGAGCTCGAAGTGTCGTTCGATACAAACAATGACGTTTATAAAGTAAAGGCAAACAGATTCCTTCTCGAGCAGATGTACATCAACTTGATAGACAACGCAGTCAAGTACACGCCTGAAAATGGAAAGATCTCTATCAAGGTCTCAAACTCGTACTCACAGGTGCTGACCGAGATTGCGGATACCGGCATCGGCATACCTAAAGAGCACCTCCCCAGGATATTCGAGAGGTTTTACAGGGTCGATAAGACACGCTCGAGAAACCTCGGAGGGACGGGTCTAGGACTCAGCATCGTCAAGCACATAGTTATAATGCACGGGGGGGAAATCGAAGTCCAGAGCGAAGAGGGAATGGGAAGCAAATTCAGCATCTCCATCCCGCTCTAGCTCTATCATCCTAGCCGGTATTGCGAAGAGAGCCTTACAAGTGATAAAGAATCACACACTACGGCCTATGGGGTAGGATCCCAGCACTTTCATATAAACGCAATTCTTAGCCACCTTATCGAGAAGGGTGTTAATGGGCTTTTCGTCCCTGTGTCCCCTGAAATCGACAAAAAACAGGTACTCCCACGGCCTTTCCTTGGAAGGACGGGATTCGATTTTGGTGAGATTCACCCGCGCCTCGGCGAAGGGCTGAAAAAAGGATTTTTGGAGCTCGCCGGTTTTATCTTTGAGGGAGAAAACGATAGATGTCCTGTCGTCTCCGGAGGGGCTGTTCATACGATGGCCGACTACAAAGAATCTGGTCGTATTCCAGTTATTATCTTCGATGTTTCTCTCCAGAATCTTGAGGTTGTATATGGATGCCGAGTGCTCACTCGCTACAGCCGCCAGCCCTTTATTCCTGGATGCGAGCCTTGCGGCCTCGGCGGTGCTTGCGGTTTCACGGATCTTCTTATTCGGGAGGTTTTTGTTCAGCCAGTTTTTACACTGAGCAAGGGGCTGCGGATGGGAAGCGATGACCTTTATATCCCTGAGCAACCCAGTTTTTGAGAGGAGAAAAAGACTTATCTTTTCGAAAAGCTCTGCCGATATCGTGAGGTCCGATCTGGATAGCAGGTCGAGTACAATCCCTATCGATCCTTCGATAGAGTTTTCGACAGGCACGACACCGAACGAGGCCCTGCCGTTTTCTACTTCTTCAAATACATCTCCGAAGCTCATCACCGGCACGAGATCGGCCGAGCCGCCGAACTCGTGAAAAGCAGCCTGATGAGAATAGCTCCCCTCAGGTCCGAGGAACGCAACTTTAAGCGGATGCTGTAGAGCACGGCATGCTGAGATTATTTCACGATAGACCCTAAAAACGGAATCATCCGACAACGGTCCCGCGTTCAATTCCTTGAGCCTTTTTTCTATCTGGTCTTCCCTTATAGGGTCGTATACGCTTACATGATTTTCCTTTTTCAGCTCCCTGATTTTCATCACAATCTCTCCACGCCTGTTCAACAATCCGAGTATCTCGCGGTCGAGTTCGTCAATCAATTTTCTGAGTTTCTGGAGGTTTTCCGAGGAGCCCATTATTTATCGTTTGAAGTGGATTATGGACAATGATAGCAACACGGAAAAAATATGTCAAATAGACTGTGCTCGGCTCGGGAGCAACACGTTATACTCATAATATCCGGCATAGACAAAGACCTTTCAGAGCTCCCGCTGCACCGCATCCGAATCTAAAAGTGCGGCCTTTTCAATGACCGATTTTTTTACGTAAATTGGAGATTTAATCCTCGACGCGAGCGCTATTGCATCGCTCGAGCGGGCGTCAATATTTGATACCTTACCGTTTACCGACATCACTACCTGTGCGTAGTAAACACGGTTGTGAATATCCGTTATAACGTTTTAGTCACATCCGCCTTCATGATCCTCACCATAGCGGCGATCATGTCTTACGTGAGGGGCTGCGGGGCGGCACCACTCCGGAAAGGCCTATCTCTATTGACCTGGCCTCGCATAACCCTATCCATATAGGAAGTATTGTTCCCTTTTTCTTATCCGCCAGCAGAACGACGGGCGCCTCGGCATTCCGGTCGAATCCGAGCCCTTCGATTACCATCTCCTCCTCGGGATCCTCGTTCTTATTCCCGGTACCGAGTGAGATGGAGATTGCTGCAAATGTTAAGAAGCTCAGCACTAAGCCTATAATATTTATTCTCTTGCCCATTATGATTACCTCCGCGATGTAAAATATCACAATCGCGGATGAATAATTAACCAGTTGCCCGCAAACTGCCGTCGATTAAACAGGGACCAGGAGTGAGTACGAATCATTTGAGGCTCGAATTATCGATACTTACTCGCGAGAAACGAGACTTAAACCGATCAACAGCATTAAATTAAAATAATGAATTTATTTTTCACCGATCATATATCGGCAACCCCGCGGGCCGATCTTCGCCGAATGAACGGCACCCGCAGGGACGTCGAACCTCTCACCCGGCCCGTAAATCCAAGTCTTCCCCTCGGAGGTGACTGTGATACTACCTTCAAGCACTATATGTGCGGTAATCCCGCTATGGGTATGGTCGGGGTAGAAGGCGTTCGGGTGGTCCACTTGGACAAATATTCCTGAAAAGCCCTCTGCATGGAGCTCCTTCTCGAATTCCTTTTCTTTCATGATGAGGTATCCCGACGAATGAAACTAAGGCTCGGGTGCGGTGAAGGTCTAGAACGTCGAGGTGGACCCTTTTTCGAACCTCGGATTATTGACTGTGCCGAGAATCTTACCGCCCAGGCTGCCGTCATTCTGTGTTAATAGATATGGAGCTAAGAGACCTTTATACTTTGCCATCTGCGTTCCTTTCATCTGTAGTCTGTACCCGAGGTCTATAACTCCGCCCTTGGGGAGTTCCCAAAGCAGCGGTGCATTTCCCGAAATCTCCAAATCAATGCCGTTTCCGGTGACATTCCATTCTTCTATGTTTGTTCTTTTCCCGTCGATATTTCCTTTTAAAACGGACTTCAAGCCAGTGAAGCTGGGAAAGCCGATACCCTTGACTTTAATATACTTCACATTCAGATGATTTATTTCTATCTGGAAATCGCCCTTCGGCTCCGGCGCCAGCTGAATATTTATTGTACCGTCCATTACTCCGTCGAGAGCAAGTTGATCGCTACCGTCCCCAGACAGCAACAGAGAAGGTATCGAATCTATATTCAAATGCTTCACCGTAGCTTCAATATTCTTAATGCGCGTTTCCGCCTTGATAATGCTGAGGCTCCCTTCGATCTCTCCGTTCAGGAGCTCCGCCTTGAATAGAAATTTAGGGCTGGCCAAGACCAGGGCGAGTATAGAAGGTCTTATGATCAAGCTATTGAGCTCGATGTACCTGTCCTTTGATTTATAGAGCTTAACACCTTCCATCTCGAGGCTTAACAAGGGGGAAATGCCGGCCTTATCTATATCAACCTTAAAAGGTGTATTGTTTTCGATCTCGGCGATAATACGTTTCTTTATTAACTCGCCGGGGAATGTTATAAATAGAAAAACCACGAACGCTATAAAGAAGAATATAGTATAAGACAAAGGTTTAATATGTTTGAACTTAGTAATCCTATCTTTCAAATCAGCTTAGCTCCCTGAACTTGAACGTTGAAACGCGAAGCTTAACACCCAAAGAATCCGATTTGCCGAATTTCGTGGTGATATTCAAGTTCGATACCTTGAGAAATGAACCATTATTCTGAATTTTGTATAAAATATCTACAAGATCTTTGAGCGATAAATCCTTCAACTCGACATCTATACTGCTCTCTTCGTACAAAGCCTCAGTATCCGTGGGCCTCAAATTTACATCCCTGATGGAAAAGTTCTTTCTGTCTATGTTTTCATCAAGGAGTATCCGCTCAGCAACCGAAATGAGCGGCTCGTTTTCTACTTTCAGCCTGCCTGAGATCTCGGATATTCTTGTTTTGGAACCCTCGTATTCTTGCCTCATATTCTCGACCTTCACAAGCTCGGCCTGGAGCTGCTTCACTTGTTTTTGAAGACGATCGGTTCCGGAAGATAAGGTGTGGAAAATAATGTATACAATCAATAAACATAATCCCGCAACTCCGATAAGAACAGCCCTTCTGTCCCTATCCGAAGAAGAGAGACGGCTAAGCCTTTCCCGTATTTCAATGAAGGCCTTTTTAGCGCTCTCGACAACCGTATTCAGATCCATATCATGCTTCCGACTTCAACACCAGCGATAATTCAAACTTCGTCTTGCCGTCAACAGTATTGCCCGTTTGATCCCTAGTTACAGACTCAATAAATTTAGATTTGGACAGGGCATCTTCAATCTCCGTTATTTCTTGATACGAATCACAGACTCCCTGAATCTTTAATTTATTATCGCTCTCGAATTTTATATCGTTTACAACCAGTTTCATAGTGGGCGGCAAACTGCTCGATATTTCCCTCAGTACCTCGAGAGGGGTGTTAGCGCCCTGAACCCCCTGGACAAGATTGAGTTTTTGTCTGAGTTTGGACACCTCCGATTCCATGAACTTAGCCGGCTGCGGTATCGCTTTTACGTCGGGAAAAGTATCTTTAACGACGTGTGCGATCTGCGCATTGAGATCATTAACTTCATTTTTAAGCTCATAATACCTGGATACGCTCTTGTAAAGTAAAAGTACAAGCAGCAGCGCAAATAGTATGGCAGGCGTAATAAAAACCCTTCTTAGCTCCCGATCTGTGCCGGAGTATTTGAACTCTTCCTTTCTATAATTTAGGTACCCGTTTCTGAGCGAGCTCCCGAAGAGCGCAAGCGCATATGACCTTGCATACAAGGCCGAGTTATCCACGCCGAGGTCGGGGATAAAGAGCTTTTTCACATCACAGTTGAACTGTTTCCTGAATATATCGGTAATACCCGGCGTTTGAGAAAAGACGCCGGATATCAATATGGTTTTAATCGAATGCTTAAGCTCGGTTTCAAAAAAATGAAGCGTCTTCTTTACTTCGCTTAATACGGGAGCAAGACAGCTACTCAAATGCTCACCGCCTGTCACGGCGAGCTCAGCCTTAGAAAACCTGAAATCATCTACCGGTACCCTGATATATCCGCAAAGATTCTCAAGGAATGATTCCACGGGTTTTCTCGACGACCTTACGCGTTTTAATCCATTTTCATCGAAAAGGCTGAAGCTCATTTCCTCCTCCCCGATGTCCACCAGCATAAGAGGCCTTGCTTCCTCGATTATTTCATCCAGAGCGCCGAATGCCACAGGGGTGTAGGTTACAACTTTGGGGTCAATACCCGCGCTATTGAAAAAGCCCAGAGTAGAAACCATGTCGCTTTTTTCAAATACACATACCAGAGCATCGCCCCCGCTTTCGTTTTTAACCAGATGGTAACCGTGGATCTTTTCATCAGGGTCGAATGTGGATATGTTTTCCAGCTCAAAGCCGTATACCAGGTCAATTTTTTTCGGATCCGAGAAGGGAAATTTTAGCACCCTTACGGATATAGGGTCAGAGGAGAGGGATACAGCGATATCGCTTTTGGGGAGGTTACACTCCCTGATTATGTTATTTAAAGATTCGGGTGAGCCGTGAGTGAATTCAGACGGTTTAGTTCGAATTGATTGCAGCAACTGGATATCCCTTAATCCGCGTTTAATTAAGGATATCCTTACTTCATTCCTACCTAAATCTAGCCCAACGAATCTTCCGTACATTTTTAAGTAAATTACTTAATCTCGCCCTTCAAATCTAAAGTAAAGCCCTTTTAAAGTCAAATTAATATTATACCCCTGTTGCCCTGGATAGTGTGTAGACGTAAACACCAGTGGCGCCGGACTCAAGGATTACTCCAGCGCACTCGTCACATGTGGAGCCGGTAGTAAACACATCGTCTACAAGGATTATATATTTACCCCGGAATCTATCGGGAAAAGCAACTGAAAAAGCCCCCCTTACATTCCTCCTCCTCTCATCTTCGTTCCTGATTTCGAACTGGGGACGTATATCCCTGACTTTTTTTAGAGTAAGCAAGTCGCATTTTACTCCCATGCTGCGAGCCAGATTATTCGCCAGTACTGCGGATTAGTTGTACTCCCTTTACCTGAGATTGCTTTTGTGCATCGGAACGGGAACTATCAGGTCGAAACCGCCCTGCGCAAAATGAAAATTTTCAAGCATCAGACACGAGAGGAAGCCCTCATGATCGAGGCGGCCCCGGTATTTGAACTCGTGTATAATATCCTTTGCTTTGCCTTCATAAAGAAGCGCGGAACGTGCCCCGACGAACCTGAACCTTCCCTTTAAGCACTTACCGCAAAGATGTCCCTCCCCGAGGGGAGAGAACGCGCCGCTCCCAATTATTTTCTCGTCGTCATTGAAGAACCCGAAAGGAGTCCCGCACTTGTCATATAAGGAAAATTCACTAATAAACCTACCTTCCGAGATACAGTCGCCGCATAAGCTATTTTCACTTGGTGACGGACGGTCACACCCAGCGCAGACATGTGGAAATAAGAGATCAAGCATTTATTCCGGTGTTGAAAATCCAATGATTCAGATGTTCATTCGGCGTAGGGAATAATCTAAATTATACACGCATCGGCATTATCACGGACAAATACAGCTCGTCGCTTTCCGGTCTCAGAACTGCCGGGCTCAGCTCGTCGATAAGACCGATCTGCACCCTTTCCTGCGCCATGACCTCCAGCACGTCCATCAGATACCTCGCATTAAACCCCAACTCAATCGGTTCGCCTGCATAATCGAGAGGAATCGTTTCCTTCGCTTCTCCGACCTCTGGGGACACGGAAATCATGGTCATTCCACTGGGGTTTATAATAAACTTAACGCTTCTCGTTTTTTCCGAAGATAGTATCGAAACCCGCTTGAGGGCCCTTAGAAACACATTCCTGTCGAGTGTCAGAGTGGCCTTGGTGACTTCCGGGGTGACTTGGCGGTAATCGGGGAAATCGGCGTCGATAAGTCTGGCTATGAGTATAACCTCCTCTCCCTCGGCCATGAAAAAGTTGTCCCCCAACCCTATCCTTACCTTATCCGATAGCTTAAGCACTTTTCTGAGCTCCGCGACCCCCTTTTTCGGCACTACGAAGCCCTTACTAAACTTCACTCTGCTGTCTATACCCTTTTCGACCAGTGAAAGGCGGTGGCCGTCGGTCGCTACCAACCTCATGCTTTTACTTCCCGCTTCCTCAAAATAAATGCCGGCGAGATTCCTTCTCAGCTCGTCCGGGGAAACGGCGAATATGGTTTTCGACACCATCTCCTCAAGCACCGAGCTTTCGATGGAGAATAGGTTATCGGAATGAAGCTCCGGAATAATCGGAAAGTCTTCGCTAGGGAGTCCGGCTATCTTAAATACCGCAGATGAAGCCCTGATTTCCACCCAATGGTTACCTATTTCCTCAACCTCTATCTCACCCGTCTCGAGTTCTTTGATTATCTCGTAGAGTTTCCTGGCGGGTACCGCTATGCTCCCAGCATTGGATACCTCGGCAGACGACCACGTGCTCATGGTAGTTTCCAGGTCGGTAGCCGATATTTCTATTTTATTCTTATTGACCTTAAGAAGCACATGAGAGAGAATAGGCATAGTGGCGCGCCTCTCGGAGATACCCTGAACATGCCCCAATTTCAGCGAAAAATCTTCAGCTTGAGTTTTGAACTTCATGGCGTCTGCTCCTGCTTATTACAATGAATAATATTATATATTTACAGTAGTAGTAATAGTAGGGCCTGTTAATAAGTTGAAAAGTGCTCTAATATGTCTATTACACACGGATTTCTATATTGATAAACCTGTTGATCGACGGGACGAGTTATCCACATCTATCCACAGGATTTCTCTCAAAACGTAAATCTGCACTTTTTCCACATAATGTATCAACACGATTATCCACCCTCTATCCACTTACGAGATTTTCTATCTTTCTCGAGAGAGTTTTTAGAGTAATTTCAAGGGAAGGGTCTCCACCCATATTCTTTTCGATTTTTTTCACCGCGTGTATTACCGTGGAGTGATCCTTGCCACCGAATTTTTCGCCTATTTCAGGGTAAGAGGCCCCGGTGTATCTCCTGGCGAGATACATGGCAATCTGCCTGGGTCCCGCGACATTCTTCTGTTTTTTATCCGATTTCAGATCCTGAACCCTTATGCCGTAGAAATTCGACACCTCCCTCTGGATGCTCTCAATGCTCAGGAATTTCTTGTCCTGGTGTTTAAGAATGGTCTTGAGCACTTCCTTTGCGAGGTCGAGAGTAATCTCGGTATTGAGAAGCTTCGCATGAGCGATGATGTTTGTAAGAGTACCCTCTAGCTCCCTTATATTTGAAGTGGTGTTCTGGGCCAGATAGAGTGCTACCTCGTTAGGGAGAGGAGTCCCCTCGGACTCGACCTTGTTCTTGATGATCGCTATCCTGGTCTCTGTTTCCGGAGGCTGTATATCGGTGATCAGTCCCCATTCGAATCTCGATCTGAGCCTTTCCTCGAGAAACGACATCTCCTTCGGGGACTTGTCGCTCGTCAGCACTATTTGTTTTTTAGATTCGTAGAGGGTGTTGAACGTATGGAAAAACTCTTCCTGTGTGCTTTCCTTGCCGGCGATGAACTGGATATCGTCGATCAGGAGCACATCGCACCCGAATCTGTACCTGTTTCTGAAATCCTCCATCTTGTTGGATTTGATGCTGTTTATCACTTGGTTCGTAAAATGCTCGGCGGATATACAGCACACCCTAGCCATGTTGGATGTGGATTTTAAGATATGATTACCGATCGCGTTGATGAGATGGGTCTTTCCCAGGCCCACTCCTCCGTAAATAAACAGCGGGTTATAGGCTTCACCCGGTTTTCTTGCAACAGCTGTTGATGCGGCGTGCGCAAACTGATTGCTCGGTCCGACAATAAACCTGTCGAATGTGTAGTTAGGGTTTAGCACGCCTGTGAAGAGTTTGTCGGGTCCAGAGTCTTTCGTACCCTTTAGATGTTCCTCTGCGGATTTCTTTTCTTCCGGTCCTGCCTTCTTTTCCTGATCCATAATTATTTTTACAGATACCTTCTTTCCGTAAACTTCATTTATCGTATCCCCGATGAATTCGAGATAGTGATTATTTATCCAGTCTCTGTCGAACTCGCTGTTTGCACGCAGCGTTATCGAGTCTTCGGTTTCGGAGACGGGCTTGAGAGGTGCAAACCAGAAAAATACCTGCGGGTTCGACTTCCTTTTTATCCTTTCGAGAACCCGGTCCCAGTCTATGGTTGTTTGAGCCGGGACTTCGACTGTCTGGTGGGATTTATTCGGTCGGAATGACTGTCCAATGAAAAACTCGAGTCCCTTCCCCTCGTCTTTTTTTTCCGTAAATAACGTTCTCAGGTTATGTTTCAGGGGCGTTCGTTTAGCGGCCAATCTCCTCTGCTCCTCCAAGTCAAAAGACAGCCTACCCACAATCCATCAAAAACATGTGGATAGATATTTAATCAGTTTTAGAACGTGAATTATGCCCCACCCAAATCCGTAGGTTACATCCTAACAGATTGAAAAATATGTTGTCAAGTAATATTTTTTTATCAATAATTTACCGTTCGTTACGTTTCGTGCCTCCAGATACGGTTGTGTCTTAATTCTTCACGCAGAATGCTTTAACCGTATGCAAGCTCCCTGAGATAGTTGAGAATTTCAGCGTCGGATAGTGAAAGTTTTCATTCGTGATCGCTGAAGAGCCACTAAACAGGGCGTTTATCGAATGCTGCATGCATGCCTTTTTCAACATCGACCCGGCTTAATATCAGAGCGCCTATTATGAAGAACAGAATGAGCGAAAAAATACTGAGACGGCTCGTGCCGGTGGTCTGTGAAACTACCGCGAATACAAGAGGCCCGATTATTCCCGCGTATTTGGAGCTCATGCTGTAGAATCCGAAGAACTCGGCTGTTTTGTTTCTGGGCAGCATGGATCCGAAGAGAGACCGGCTTAACGCCTGTGTTCCCCCTTGTACAGTGCCCACTAGGAACGCGAGGATAAAGAAATGAAGCGCCGTCTCCATAAAATATCCCCCGACCGAGATTACGATGTAGACGAAGAGACCGAGCATTATCGAATTCTTTGTTCCCAGGTAGCGGGCGAGCCATCCGAAAGCGAATGAGAAGGGAATCCCTACAAACTGGGTCATCAGGAGCGCTCCGATTAGCGCTTTCTCGCTTATCCCGATCTCAGCCCCATAGATAGTCGCCATCCTGATTATCGTTCCTATGCCGTCGTTATATATCCAAAAGGCGGCTAGAAATAAAAAGAGCTGTTTGTATCTCTTCAACTCTGAAAAGGTGATGGCGAGACTTTTAAATCCCGCAGCAATTATGCCGGCGTCCAACTTCTTATTACCCCCGATTGCGGGTTCTTTCACGTTTAAGATGAGCGGTATTGTGAATACAGCCCACCAGACTGATACGGTTATGAACGAGATGCGCGTGGCGAGAATCTTATCGGACATGAGCTCGATCAGGACTATATCCAGAGCGAGCAGGACACCCCCGCCGAAGTATCCGAGTGCGTATCCCTTCACTGAGACGCGGTCTATCTCTTCCGGGCCCGCGATGCTCGGGAGAATCGCGTTGTAGAAGACTTCCGACATAGAAAATCCTATGTTTCCCAGCATGAATAAGACTGACGCCAAAAGCCAGTCGCCTGACGTTACGTAGTAAAGAAGAGCAGTCGCGATGATACCCACGGCTGCAAATAGAAGAAGAAGCCTTTTCTTGATCCCCGAAAAATCCGCGATTGCCCCCATCACCGGCGCTAAGAGCACGGACACGAGGAGCGCTACGACGGTCGTGTAACCCCAGCGCACTGTAGCCGCGTTTCCCGTCAGGTTTACGGCTGCTACCCGGCTGTAGTAAACGGGCAGAATCGCTGAAATCACGATGATGGAAAAAGAATTATAAGCCCAGTCATAAAGACACCAGCTGAGAATTTCTTTACCATCCTTCCTTTCAGGCGCTTTGTCGCTCATGTGTTTAAAGTGTCATTTCGGAAGCACGCTCGGCTTTGGCTCAGTTCATGTCCAGTATTATTATTGGAAATACCGTAAAAGTGAAGAAAAAAACGTTATGAAAGGCCTTGCTATATTTATATTTCTTTGGACCGGGCTTTGTCTGTTCGTTATATACGAGCTGCCAGAGGGTTTCGATTCGAAAAACAGGCTCAACCTCGGCGTTATAATATGGCTAATAGGCGCACCCCTGGGATTTTATTATCTCGTGGCAAGAAAGTGGAGGAATCGATATTTATTCCTTCAGCCCAAGCAATTTATATTTAATTAGCCTGTTCAGAAGTATTAGAGCTTGCGCGTGAAATAATATATCTGCTAATTTGCGCAATCCGGGCGTCTTAATGTCCGGGATGCAGATGGAAGTCATTCCTAACTGATAATCGCTTGAAGATAGTCCCGATTTATGGGATAATTTTAACTCTGGTTTGTAGCCGCAATAAAGATTCTTATTCGTTTAAGGCACAATACAACATCTGTGCAAGGAGGCTATGTTGCTGAGCAAAGAAATTCAGGATGCACTGAACAATCAGATAAAGAACGAGTATTTCTCATCATATATGTATCTCTCGATGGCAGCGTACTGCGAGTCGATAAATCTGAGGGGTTTTGCGAAATGGCTTCGGAAGCAGAGCAGTGAAGAGCTTGAGCACGCGATGAAGCTCTTCGATTTTGTCATTGACCGGGACGGCCAGATAGTTCTTCAGGCGATAGAAAAACCACAGACGAAATACAAATCTCTCACGGATATGTTCCAGCAGGTGTTTGACCACGAGAGGGAAGTCACGGGGATGATAAACAAGCTCTACGAAAAGGCGATAAACGAGAACGACCACGCCACGTCCGTAGAGCTCCACTGGTTTATTCGGGAGCAGGTGGAAGAGGAGAAGAACGCGACCGAAATCCTGGACAAGCTTAAATTCGCCGGAGACAACAGCTCTGCCATACTGCTCATCGACGGTCAGCTGGGGCAGAGGGTTCAGACCTCCCCGGTGAATTCAACGTCCCAAGCAGATTAAATTTTCTGCATTTTAACGGGGAGCGGACGCCTTCGTAAAACCGCACGGGCTTTCTATTCAGATATTCAGATATGAGGAATAAAGAGCCGTTAAAATTCCAGTTCTGGTATGATTTCGCGAGCCCTTACTCCTTTCTTTCGGCGACGAGAATAGACGGCCTCTCTGAGTCGGTGGGTATAGGTGTCGAGTGGCGCCCGTTTCTGCTGGGTCCTATTTTCAAGAGCCAGGGGTGGGATACTTCACCATTCAATATTTACGAAGCTAAGGGGAGGTACATGTGGCGGGATATGGAGCGTTTGTGCGCCAAGTGCGGGATACAATTTCGTAAGCCATCGGTATTTCCGAGGAACGGGGTCCTCGCTTCGAGTGTCGCGCTCGCTTCCGAATCCCTCGTATGGCGGAGCGATTTTTCAAAGCGCGTATTCATTGCCAATTTCTCAGAGGACAGGGATATATCGGACGAGGCTGTGATTGCTTCGATACTCGACTCCCTAGGTGAAGAGTCCGGGACTATTATCAGATCGGCCCTTTCGGAAGAGAATAAGGGCAAGCTCAGGCGCGCGACAGAAGACGCGATAGCACGAGGTATTTTTGGAGCGCCTAGTTTTCTGACGGGAGACGAGATTTTCTGGGGCAACGACAGGCTCGAAGACGCTCTCGATTGGCACAGGAGCCAAAGGGATCATGCCGGCTGATCGGGAGGCGGGCCTTGGAGGTCTTGTGCCGGGACCCCATAATGGATGACTTGTTATATTACCCGAATACCACTACTCAATAACTCAATCCGCCTATATTCCAGGATAATTATGTCACTGAGGAGGAGCAGCTTGCCCTCGTTTAATTATTCGGAATTCCTCCATATACTATTATCTGCCGAATTAAGCTGATGAGGTAATTCCGATGACCGTAGAGGAACTCGTCTTGAACGCCATATCCCCATCGCCGCTCTTTCTAAATAGAATTGTCGAATACCAAATGCAAGATAATTAAACAAGGGTCATGACCGGTATAGCACGAGGAAAGTGTTATAACTATTTGTTATGACTAAGAAAAACAAGTATTCAG
>JBIOKC010000027.1:0-16072 GCA_044451425.1 Thermodesulfobacteriota bacterium | reverse complement strand
CGGCGAAGCGGTGCGGGTCACACTACCAGAGCCTCAGCCGATGGATGCGGAGCCCGAGGATATACCGGTAAATATCATTTATGAGGATGATTATATAGCCGTCGTGGACAAGCCGCCGGGGATGACGGTGCATCCGGGAGCGGGGGTAAGGGGCGGGACTCTGGTAAATGCGCTTCTCTACAGGTGTAAGGACCTTTCCGGTATCGGGGGAACAATCAGGCCGGGGATAGTGCACCGCCTGGACAAGGACACTTCGGGGGTAATTGTGATAGCGAAGAACGACTTGTCCCATAATTCGCTGGTTAACCAGTTTAAGACCAGGGTGGTGCGGAAGAAGTACCTGGCAATAGTGGAAGGCAAAATCAAAAAGGATTCTGGAACCTTTTCCTCAAAGATTGGCAGGCACCCTGTGGATAGAAAAAAAATGTCCTCGAAGTCTAAAGCCGGGAGGGAATCGGTAACACTCTGGAAAGTGGTGAAGAGGTTTAAGGATGCGACGCTCGTCGAGGCGGAGCCTAAAACAGGCAGGACTCACCAGATAAGGGTTCACTTCTCTGAGAACGGCCATCCTATACTCGGAGACGCTGTTTACGGTCATAAGAAAAAGAAATCGTCTGCGTTAAATGCAGCTGCGAAGAGAGTCGGGAGGCAGGCGCTACATGCCTGGAAGATAGGCTTTAATCATCCTCACACTCAAGAGTCCGTTGAATTTACGGCTCAGCTTCCCTGTGACATGAGTGACGCCCTTAACATTCTCGGCGATTCCGGGGAAACTAAACTCTGAGTCATGGGCTGGATTAAATCAAGTATTCTGTCTTCTGTTCCGGGTTTGGTGCACGGGTTCGGGGACAGGAACGTAAGCAGCGACCCGGCAGTAATTGCGGGCCATTTCGGGCTGTCCGGTATTGCACGGCTGAATCAGGTTCACGGCAGAGATGTATTTCTCTTTAGGGACGGGGTTCTAAGCGGCGGGAGGCTTGCCGACGCCGACGCTGTCGTGACCGCGTTGAGAGGAGTAGGGATAGGGGTCTCGTCCGCTGACTGCGTGCCTGTCCTCCTCGCCGATGGCGAAGGGCGCATCGCGGCCGCGGTTCACGCGGGGTGGAGGGGAACGGTGTCTCGCATATTGGACGCAGTGCTTGAGAAAATCGATGAGGAATACTGCATCAAACCCTCTCGATTGAACGCCGCTATAGGACCCTCTATAAAGAAATGCTGTTATGAGGTCGGCGATGATGTCGCCTCTCTCTTCAAGGACAGGTTCGAGGACTGGAGTGAAAGTTTGGTGCCCGGCGATAATTACAAATATTTTCTCGACCTTGGCAGGGCCAACAGAAACAGTCTTGAAAAGGCAGGCGTTGCGAATATTGAAGTCATCGATATCTGCACTAAGTGTACTCCGGAGTATTACTCCTACAGGGGAGAAGGGAAAGGGGTCGGGAGCCAGCTTAGCGTGATAGGGCTTGTTTAGGGAGTCCCGAAAAAGTGTTATATTACACGACTGGGTATGATATCCGGGGCTAATCGCTACAATATAAATCCAGATTGGAGGCAATAATGCTTCAGATTATGTGTTGGGTAGATTCGGAAGACTACTGGTATCTACATTCTCTAAATGAAAAAAATCAGAGCCTGGATTATTACGGCTATAAATTCGAGATAGAAGGGGGCACCGAGGGCATAGGGACGAGTGTTGTGAGGTTGCTTATCGTTGAATTTATAAGCGCGAAAATGACCATCGGCTTCGTTACGCCGGCGAATTTTAAGATGGAAGACAATGAGTTGACACTCAGATTCATTTCACATGAAGAACCTACGAAGGATGTGCCGGTATTGTGCAAGCTCTCCGATGAAGTCAAACGCTCGTCTTACATGGGCGATGACCAGGACAAGATCGAATATATAGGCTTTACTCTCGAAAAATTTTATGAGAGCCACAATGCCAAGTTCTACCTCCACGATTTAAGGCCGCCTTCGGAACATGGAGGTTAGTAGTTGAATCGTGACAAATATCTGTTGTTGGACTAGGTTCTTTCTCTAAGAGGAAAATATTCCTGAAGTAGCTCAATCTCTTGAAAATCTGAATTCAGTATTAGGTACAACTAGCTTGATTTGGAGGATTATCGAATTATGAGTAAAACAGACAAAATCGTTTTGGCTTATTCGGGCGGCCTGGACACATCCGTGATCCTCAAATGGCTCGCCGAGAAATACGATGCCGAGTTAATTGCGTTCGTCGCCGACCTCGGTCAGGGAGAGGACCTTGAGGCCGCCAAGGAAAAGGCGTTAAGGACAGGCGCGAGCAAGGTTTATATCGAGGATTTGAGGGAGGAGTTCGTACGCGATTTCGTTTATACGGCGATAAAATCGGCTGCCGTTTATGAGGGCACTTACCTCATGGGGACCTCTCTCGCCAGGCCGCTCATAGCGAAAAAGCAGATTGAGATCGCGAAGAAGGAGAAGGCTTTCGCCGTATCGCACGGCGCTACCGGGAAGGGCAATGACCAGGTGCGTTTCGAGTTAACTTACTATGCGCTGGACCCGGCGATAAAAGTCATAGCTCCCTGGAGGGAGTGGGATTTGAACTCCAGGAGCGCGCTCATAGAGTACGCTGAGAAACACGGTATCCCGGTGCCCGTCACGCAGGAGAAGCCCTACAGTTGCGACCGGAATCTGCTCCATATTAGCTATGAGGGGGGCATACTCGAAGACCCTTGGTCCGAGCCGCCCGAAACCATGTTCGAGAGGACTGTATCTCCGGAGAGGGCGCCTGACGAGCCGGTTTATATAGACATAGATTTTGAAAATGGAGTTCCGAAGAAGGTGGACGGCAAGGAGCTGAACCCTGTGGATCTCCTATCCACTCTCAACAAAATAGGCGGAGCGAACGGTGTGGGCAGGGTCGACCTGGTGGAGAACAGGTTCGTCGGCATGAAATCTCGCGGGGTTTACGAAACCCCGGGCGGAACGATACTCCACGCGGCTCACAGGGCGCTTGAATCCATTACGATGGACAGGGAGGTCATGCACCTGAGGGATTCGCTCGTACCGAAGATCGCCGAGCTCATATACTACGGCTTCTGGTATTCGCCTGAGATGGATATGCTCAAGGCGGCCGTAGAGGAATCTCAGAAGAATGTTACAGGGACTATAAGGCTCAAGATATATAAAGGCAACGTGATAATAGCGGGGAGGCGCTCCCCTCATTCCCTTTATAAAGAAGACCTGGCTACATTCGAAAAGGACAGTATTTATAACCAGGCGGACGCCACGGGTTTTATAAAGCTAAACGCCTTGAGGCTATCTGTGCGGAAGCTCCTTGAAAAGAAGGGGCGGTAAGCCCGGTCTCCATGAAGACATCCGACTACGATTACGAACTTCCCGAAGAAAGAATCGCATACAGAGCCGAGACTCAAAGACAAAACTCGAGGCTGATGGTGCTCGATAGGGAGAATGGCGGGGAGATAACACACCGGAAGTTCTTCGAGCTCCCCGGCATGTTAAACCAGGGTGACCTGCTTGTCCTCAATAATACGAAGGTGTTCCCGGCAAGGCTTTACGGTAAAAAGAGATCCGGGGAAGGAACGGAGGTTCTGCTCGTCGAGCAGCTCGATGAAAAAAGGTGGAACTGTCTCGTCAAAAATCCGAAGCGGGGCCTTGAAATCGATTTTGAAAGCGGACTTTACGGAAAGCTCCTCAGGGAAGGGAAGGACGAATGGATTATAGAGTTTAACGAGATCGCTAATCCTTATATCGATAAATCGGGCAGGATGCCTCTTCCCCCGTATATTAAGCGGGAGCCGGACGAAGAAGACCGGGTTTCTTATCAAACCGTATACGCCGAGAAATCGGGAGCAATAGCTGCCCCCACTGCGGGCCTTCATTTCACGCCTGAGATTATGCGGGAAGCCGAGCTCGCGGGGGCGGGGATTGCGTATGTCACACTACACGTCGGCATAGGCACGTTTCAGCCCGTGAAAACCGCAAATGTTCGGGAACACAAAATGCACTCCGAGTTTCGCGAGATACCCGAGGAGACCGCCAGAGCCGTAAACAGTGTGAAAGCAGGAGGGGGCAGGATAATTGCGGTTGGAACTACCGTGCTCAGGACGCTCGAGTCTTCGGTAAACGAGGCCGGTGAGATAGTGCCGAGCAAAGGCCGGACAGACCTCTTCATTCTGCCCGGCTACAGATTCAAAGCAATTGATGCTTTGATCACGAATTTTCATCTTCCGCGCTCGACCCTGCTAATGCTCGTTTCGGCGCTTGCGGGCAGGGATTTGATATTCAGGGCATATACGGAAGCGTTACGCCGTGAATACAGGTTCTTGAGCTATGGGGATGCCATGTTTATAAAATAAATGGAGGATTGCTTTGCGAGTAGAGATCGAGAGCATAGCGTTTGGCGGAAGCGGGATTGCCAGAAAGGACGGCAAGGTATTTTTCGTGAAGGGCGGACTCCCTCACGATATACTCGAAATTAAGATAATCGATGACAGGGGCAGTTATGCAGAAGCCGTAATCGAAGCGGTCGTTGAGCCGTCGAGGGAAAGGGTAGAGCCTCCGTGTCCTGTATTCGGATTATGCGGCGGGTGCCAGTTTCAAAACCTGACGTATTCCGCACAGCTCAGGGAGAAGGAAAACATACTGCGGGAGACAGTTGAAAGGATAGGGGGCCTGAGGGGTATCCGGGTAGAACCTATCTTCCCATCACCCTCGGAGTATGGCTACAGAAGACGCACACTCCTTTCCACCTGGTACTTTTCTGGGGGCTGGCACGTCGGTTATTTTCTGGAGAAGAGCCTTAAAAATGTAAAAATCATTTCGTGTCCTATAGCGGACAGCAAAATAAACGGTGCGATCTCGAGGCTGTCGGACGTTTTATCATCGATAGGAGACCCGCGTTATCCGCTTGAAAAAATCTATCTCTCTTCCGACGGTATGAGTGCATATATTACGCTCGTGCCTCACCCGAGGACCGCTCCTTCGTCTCTCGGAGCGCTCGTCAGACACCTGCAGAGGTTTGAAGAGACGAGCAAGGTGTCGGTCATCGGCAAGAGGGAGATCGAGTTCGAGTTTTCACTCAGGGGATACAGATTTTTAACTTCTCCCTCCGTTTTTAACCAGTCGAACACGCCCGTAAACGAGGCTGTCATCGATACCGTCCTAAGCTGGTCGGAGCTAAAGGGGACTGAAACCGTACTTGAGCTCTACTCTGGGATAGGGAACTTTTCAGTCCCTCTGGCCGCAGGCGCAAAGCAGGTGATTTGTGTGGAGATAAGCAAAAGATCTGCGGCATTCGCACGAAGAAACGCGGAATTGAACGGCATACGAAATATAATTTTTAAAAGCGAATCCTGTGAAGAGTATTTATCGGGTCGGGCTAACGGCATCGAGTCTGGAGACATAGTGATTCTCGATCCTCCGAGGGAAGGAGCGAAAGATGCGGTCCCCGGTATTACACGGTTATCGCCGGAAAAAATTATTTATGTATCCTGCGATCCGGCTACTCTGGCTCGGGATTTAAAGGCTTTCGGTGCTGCAGGTTATGAGCTTTCCCGTATAAGGCCGTTCGATATGTTTCCCGAGACCTATCACATAGAGTCTGTATCGCTATTGGTTAAATCCTGACGCTGTTATTCGAGTCCGGGCAGCGGTTGCAATTCAGAGGCTCGCGGATCTTGATTCATTTCTGTGCTGAGGGAACTTCTTGTCTACTTTCGTCAAGAAACGCGGAACTAATCATGTTGTATACCGAACTTGCAAGCTCCTTTCTCGATGCCGTTAACCGCGGGTCGATTTTGTCGAGCACCGTTAGCTCCACTTCTACGGATCTAACCGGCAGCAGCTTGAATAAGTGATCGAGAAATTTCATGTCCCCGTAATAGCATACTATATCCCTATTCTTTTCGTTGACCTCTACTCCGTCGATTCTCGTGTATTTAATGCAGAGGGGCAAGATGTCGACTCCTGCCTTTTCGGCTATGCTTAACAGTGGAGTCTTGAATGGCAGGACATGTTCTCCGTTCGAGGTCGTCCCTTCCGGAAAGAGAGCAACGTTTATTCCCAAATCGAGGATCTCGGAGATCGATTCTATCTCCGCACGCAGTCCCGACCTGCTCCTTCTTTCCACGAAGAATCCGCCGCCCAGCTCTGTTGCTTTCCCCAGTAGGAACGCGTGTTTGACTTCGTCGACGCTCGCGATGAAGGAAGCCGGGAAGTATGAGGATATTACAAATATATCCGTGTACGAAAGATGGTTCGACAGGATCAGCATGCTTTTTTCACTGCGTACACCGTTTCCCCAGCCCTGCAGACTTGCCCTGATCCCCAACGCCTTATTCATAAGCTTCGCGTGAAATGACAAAGCCCTGGTCGACCAGTTTAATTTCCTTTTCTTCTCTCTTGCTATAGCCCGGAGTATTGTCGTACTCGTCATATAGGACACGACAACACAAAAAAAAAGAAGAGCTTCGTGTACTTTCTAATCATTGGGCGCCTTATACCTCTTTTCAAAGGATTTGGATAGCGTTTCGAGGTCGAGGACGGTAAAGAAATCGGAGCATTTGAATTTATTATCGATCGCTGGTTCTCCGCAGATTACGGAACCCGCTTTCAGATAGCTCTTAAGGAGGGGAGGGATGAAATCCTCGATCGATTCCGTTTTGATACCGAACTTGTCAAAAGCGCTCAGATAGTAATCGAGCTCCTTAATCCTGTGCTTTTCGTTGGGGAAAACCCTGAAGTTCTCGGGTGAAAGGTAGAGTTCTTTTATGTATTTGTATATAAGGCTGATTTCAACGATGTTCGTCGTGCCGATGCTCGAACACCCGAAGAGGTACTTAGCCTTGATCGTCTTGAAGTACTCCGATAACCCTTTCCAGAGAAGCGCGATCCCTGTGCCGTTTCTGTAGTCCCTATGTACGCATGCTCTGCCCAATTCGAGCTTAACGCCTTCTGCGTTTTTAACCTGGTCGATAGCGAACTCCGATTCGGAGTAGAATTTGTCTGAAAATGTTGAAGAGATAAACCTGTAAGTTCCCACTACCGTATTCTGCTTTTTGTCTATAATGATTAAATGGTCACAGATGCTGTCGAACTTGTCTATGTCTGTCCTGGAGAAATTATCTTTATTGAGGGTTTCTCTGTAAAAAACCTCGTACCTGAGGTTCAAGGCCTTTTCGAGCTCAAAACTGTTTTCAACCGTTTTGATCACGAACCTGCTGCTTTCAATCAAAAGAGGGACCTTAGGCTTAAACTGTCTTAACTTCCAGCGGAAAGCTCTTCTCAGCACATTTGAAGAGGTAACCGTATTTCTTAGAGACATCACTTTTTTTGTCAGCATGCGCATCTCCGATTTGTGAGTTAACTGTTTAATACCACTTTAATGTTTAAACCGTATTAATCTCATATGAATTCCGTATTTGGGAAATGTATAAATTATATCAAATAAATAGACATAATGTCCAGTTTGCGGCAGCCTATAGAGATCAACATAGTATATTCGGTTTTGTGAGTGTGTGTTAATACATTTTTAATATTGACTTAAAGATAGCACTGTACAATACCGATGTCTTTGCTTCCCCGTGCTTTCCCGGGAAAGGGGAGTTATAACGTATCTTAAAAGAGGTATGTCGGAGGTGCTTGGCATAATTCTTACTATCGAATATAATTGGATTTTTGAGAACAAACGGGCTATTTCGCCGGGATACGGACATCTAATGTCAATAAATATGGCGGAACCGACGAAAAGGGCTCGGATTCGCTGACGGGCTGTAAGAGTAAAAATGATGTGTACGGGAGATCCGATATACGCGGGGGAGCAGATGTCAATTTTCGACTCCGGGTTCAGGGTGTTTCGGTGTTATGAGATTGATCTGCTCTTTCACGTGTAGAGTCGGCTCGTTAATGTAAAATATATGATACGGTATAGACTGGCTGAATTACGCATTGGCGATTAAGAGTTAAACTGAAAATGAGAGTACTTCTCGGGATACAGGGTACGGGTAACGGTCATATCTCCAGGTCAAGAGAGCTCTTGAAGCATCTTTTGAAACGTACCGAGGTGGACGTGCTAGTCAGCGGTTACCACCATGAGGTCGATCTCGGCTTCGAAGTCAAGTATAAGCTCCCCGGCCTCGGGTTCACGTTCGGCAAGCGTGGAGGGATCGATTACTGGAACTCAATCAGAAATTTCAGTCCTTACACGTTGCTCTCGGATATATATAAGATTCCCGTGGACAAATACGATCTCGTAGTAAGTGATTTTGAGCCTGTCTGTGCCTGGTCATCGAAGTTGAAGCGAGTTCCCTGTGTTTCTATCTCTCACCAGGCGTCGTTCCTTTCTCTCAGGATACCGAGACCCCGCAAAAAAAACCGCATACAGGAGCTGATAATCAAGTGGTACGCTCCTTCTCGGGCACAAATCGGGCTGCACTTTAAGGAATACGACGATTTTATTTTTACGCCTATAATAAGGGAAGAAATAAGGAATACCGATGTGAAAAATAATGGACACTATACGGTATATCTGCCTTCTTACGACTACAGCTTCTTGTCCGGCGTACTTAAGAAAATAGACGTAAAATGGGAGGTCTTTTCAAAGCATCACAAGGGGGAATCGTTTAAAGACGCCAATGTCACCGTTTACCCGGTAAACAACAGAGACTTTGTGAGAAGCCTGTCGACGTGCGAGGGCATATTATGTAATGCAGGATTTGAAACGCCCGCTGAAACACTTTATCTCGGGAAGAAGCTTTTGGTTATTCCGATGAGAAGACAATACGAGCAGCAGTGTAATGCAGAGGCGCTCGGGAGGCTGGGCATACCCGTTATAAGGGGATTGGGAGATGGTTTCGAAAATAACGTCAGTGACTGGATTAACTCTACATTTGTATATAACGCGAATTACAAAAACAATCTTCCTTTAATAGTCGAGAGGATACTGGACAGCACCTATGAATCCCGTTCGCTGAACAACTGCGTTCGAGAACCGGATGCACATGAGGATGTTTCAGGTTAGTATCGGCGGCAAGGTCGATCGGCCCCGCGCCCGGCTCTTTTGAATTTCTAACTGAATTGAAATCCGTGCGTGTTTCGACACTAATCGCTTTTTATAATCTTACTGATCTTTTACCATATAATTTGATACTAAAGAGAGGTTTACAAGCTTCTCGGCTATATTCTTATATAACTCGCCTATCTTTATTAGGTTTATAACTTCGTCAATATTATGCCAATCCTGAATCAGGTATGTGAGTAAGACCCTCTTGTGCTGGTCTTCTAACGATTCGATACGTGCGCAGTCTTCTTCTAATTTCCTGGTATCGAATTTGCTGTTCCAGTCTTTATGCTTTATCAGTGTTATTATGTGCGGTAGCAGTATGTCGAGCATGTGCTGCGTATCGAGCTCCGTACATATAGGTTTCTTTGACTTCAGGTTTTCGAGCAGCTGCACGGAACACGTGAAATTCTTTATAATTGAAAGCATCAGCTTAATGGCAGTATTGTAATTGGCGTTGCGTTTGTTCTTGCTTTTCTCCATCGCGTTCTCAAGCTTGAGCTTGAGGTGAATCAGTTCGTTTCGTAGTGCCGTCAGATCTTTTTCGTTTCTTGTACTTATAAAATTCTTCGATTTCGAGATGAGCAATTCGAACTTGCTTTCAATCGAAGATCTATCCAGATAATCAGTTTCCATAATCACCCCTCACCATATATTATCCGACTTATACGGAGTAATATATATGGGAATTGTTAAGATTGTGTTAAGACAGTTTTAAGAATGCAGATTCGAAAACTGCGTAATTTCACCAATACTCTTACATTGAAAATTTCTTCCGGATTGAAAAAGGGTGAGTCCCGCAGGCAGGGATTCACCCTTTTATTTTTACACTGCCCGGTGAGAGAGACGGGCAATCAAAAAGCAGATGAAGTAAAGGTACCGAATCATTATTAACGTGATTTTATTGGCGGGTTAAGATGCCGTTAATATCATAACGCCTCGGGCGGTTCCTTTAGACGTCATAATTCATAATACGGCAAATCTGTAATATTCGGTTGGAATAATCACATAAGGTGGGTTATGAACTGATCGGCAATAGAGTTCCAGCTTTGACTCTCTGCGTACTTGAGCGCGTTAAACGATAGGCCTTCGATGTTTTCGAATGCCTTTTCTATATTTTCCTCGAGACTTTCTCCTAAATATCCGGTCACTCCGTTTTGAATTATCTCATTCGGGCTAGGGACATCGTAGGCGACAACGGGCAAACCGCAAGCCATTGCCTCGAGTATTACTAAGCCGAAGGTATCGAATTTGCTGGGGAAGACGAATAGATGAGCCTGGGTGTAAACATTCCTGAGCCTGTCATGGGGCACGTATCCTCTGAACTCCACTTCAGGATACCTGGCTTTAAGAGTCTTAAGGTAAGGTCCGTCGCCCACGACTATTTTCCTGTAGCCGCGGATCCTGCAAAAGTCGTCAAGGTTCTTGTCCTTACTCACCCTGCCTACCGTAATAATAGTTTTATTGACGATGGGCTGTTTCCCGCCCTCGGGATTGAAAAGACCGGTATCGACTCCTCTGCCCCAGATGGTACAGTTACTGAGGCCGAGTTGTTTTGCAATGCTTTTCGTCGTTACCAGGACCTTCTTACTATACCTGTGAAACCATCTTACGTATAACCAGGTAAGAAATGTGGGGACCCCGTAAAGCACCCAGCCATAGTCGGCCAGTCTCGTATGATAAGAAGTATTATAGTTGATTTTGTTTTTTCTGCAGTACTGTCTCATGGCGAGGCCGAGACTCCCCTCTGTTGCTATGTGTACTCTATCGGGTAACTGTTCATCATAAAATTTATCGACTATATGTGACGCATTTTTTAGAATCGGTATGTTTCCCTGTAGCTTTAAGTGCATGTGCTCGCAGCCTTCCATATAAGGGTTCAGAATGACCACCTCATGCTCTCTCCTGATCAGATTCGTGATGTAGCTCCACGTATGTACTACGCCATTCACCTGTGGGTGCCATGCGTCCGTGACGAGCATTATCTTCATTTTCTTATGCTCCCGTGGTATCCGC
Organism: Thermodesulfobacteriota bacterium; assembly: GCA_044451425.1. Classification (GTDB taxonomy): domain Bacteria; phylum Desulfobacterota_D; class UBA1144; order Nemesobacterales; family UBA2774; genus 2-12-FULL-53-21. The sequence continues at coordinate 4,995 of JBIOKC010000027.1, read as the reverse complement.
TTAGATCGAAAATTATTTTCAGGTTCAAAGTGAGTTGGTGAAATACAGAATAATCATTACCGTTGACGCACCGAGGAAACTGCCCGCGAGGGTCTGATAGAAAGTGTGTCTGCCGAGACGTATGCGTGACCAGGCAATAACCGGCACGATAAGAGTTAGCGGGATAATGTTTTCTCCATATAATGCAATCGTCAGAAATGCGAGCCCGGCAGCCGAAGTGCAGTGACCGCTTATTTTCCATCTCAGCGTTATTAAAAAAACCAGAAGTATCTGGACAAGCGCGGCTATAGTTACTATCAGCATCAGTCTCGGCGCTCCCCATAAGTACATCATTAGGAAAACGAGCGCAACGTATGCCAGAATTACAAAGAGCGGTTGAGCGCGCTCTTCTCTTATGCTCATATGGAAATCGCTGACTTTCCCTTTGTGAACGAGTGTGAGTACATATACCGTGGGTGGAATTATTAGGAGCGCTATGAAAATCGATATCCAGAACAAGGTGAATTCACTATGAGCCGCAAACGCGGTTACGATTATACAGGAAAGCGCTATGAGAGGAGGGCTGAACAGGTTCGAAACTATCCTCGCCGACTTGTCTCGCCAGTCGAGCGGAATAATTATCGGCTCCGACTGCTGTCTATAGAATTTTTTTTCAGTTTCCATTTCGCATCTCTCTGGTCGAATTGTAATTGGACCAATAACCCCAGTCGCGACTCTTCCACTTGTCCGGCAATAAATTAAAGTATAAGGCAGTGCATCTTGTAATGGAGTGGATGGTCTTTTTCATTATACCTCTTTCCAGCCGTCTGTGGTCTCCGGCGTAAACGACTAAATCGAAAGTGAAGAACGACCTATAACCCATACGCTTTATGCGCCACGCAAGCTCCGAATCCTCATTACACGTAAGCTCGGGGTCGAATCCGCCGGTAGCGTCATAAGCCTCCTTTTTAATAATACAATTTGAACCCGAAACAGCAGGTACCCCCAGGATGTGAAGCAGGCGCTGCCCATTAGCGAACCATTTATAATAGGCTCTGAAGCGGTCTGATGAGAGCTTTGGGCCGTAGATCAGGTCATATTCTTCGACTTCCGAGATATACCTGAAGTATTCCGCAGAAAAAACTATATCAGCGTCGGTAAAGAGCAGCCAGGGGGTTGTTGCAGCGTCGGCTCCAATTCTACGGGCTTCGGTAACCGTTCCGGGATGCCTTATCAGTTCAGTATAATCGGGTCTCGACGAAGAAACAATCTCCGGGGTGGGGTCATCACTTGCATCGATAACGATGAGTTTGATGTTTTCCGGCATAGACTTCAGAAAATTGCATATATTGTGAGCCTCGTTTCTTGTGGAGAGGATTATTGTCAACTCATCCGGCCTTATTCCCATTATGCTCAAGATTATAATTGGTGCGTATTAAGCAGTGTTGAATTTCAAGTTAATTTATCGTTAAAAGTCGTTATTTCTTCGAAACGGGCCGAAATCCCCGCCGTATAATTATAGTCAATAGTATCTTTGGGGGTTACGCAGAAGTAACCGGTACGGTTTCTTCAATTTTTTGATACCCCGCCCTTTTCAAAGCTTATTTTCAATACTCCCTCTTCGAGACTCGCTTTTTCAACGTTCAGTTTGGCCAGGAAACTGGGCAGGAATATATTCCTCCGCTGATTCTCGACCTGTATCGTGAGCTCTTCGCCGACCTGATGGAGCTTTACTTCCTCCTTGCTGACAAACGGAAGTTTTAACACGATGTAATAGACCCCTTTTTCTTTGACAACTTCATAGGACCTTCCACTGTAAAAAATATCGGCCGGGTCATTCGTTGAGAAAAGCGCTGTGCCAAACTCGAGCAGATCGTCTATTCCGAGTATCTCTTTTGAGAACAGAGGCGCTTCGTGAATGGGTATTGGGCTGAAAAGTTCGCCAACATCTTTTCTGTAATGTTCTTGTTGTTCTTTCCATTTCCTGAAATAGGGATGGTCGAGTTCTTTGGGCATCACCCTGTTCACAATTACGGAATCCACGTTGTACCCGTAGAGGTTAAGATACGTATATGCCCGTTGCGATTCCTTAATCACCATCTTTTCGAGATTTAGCACAAGCCTTATAGATGTTATCTCCGGGTTGGAAAATATCTTGTGGATCGAATTAAGTTTCCGGAAGAGGTCCTCGATAGCGGAATATGTTTCTTCCTCGGGCAGGGGCATGTCGGACACGACTTTAACTGCGGGTCTTATGACTTTCAGTAATTTCCTCTCTATAGGAAAGACCTTCACTAACCACCACCTCGCGACATCGGGGAGAGAAAGGAGCCTCAGCGTCTCGCCCGTAGGCGCGCTGTCCACTATGATTACATCGTACTGCCCTTCGTTGAAGTGATTATAGACCCAAAGAAAGCACGAGACTTCCTCCATTCCGGGGAATATGCTGAATTCTTCGGCCAGCACGTCATCCACCTTCATCCAGTTAAAGAGGGACTGAATATACCCGGTAAGCTTCCCCCAGTATTTGTCGACCGAATAAAAGACGTCTATTTCCTGAGCATAGAGATTCTTCATGATTTTTGTAGGCTCGGGACCTATCTCAATATCGAAGGAGTCTCCCAGACTATGTGCTGGATCCGTGGAAACTACAAGAGTTTTATGTCCCCTTTTTGCCACCTGAAGCGCAGTTGCGGAGGCGGCCGTTGTTTTGCCTACTCCGCCCTTGCCTGTATATAAAATAATTCTTTTCATAAGAGTCCCGTTTGTCTCGCTGTTTTTTCAGCGGGTTTGGATAATCTATAATAGTACCTTACTCTCTTATTCTTGACATAAGCTATACGGGGCTTAATATATTAGTCCCGAATCAGTTACGCTCGTACGAGGTGATGGAGATGCCTCAAAAAGGCAATGCCGATAATCAGGCTAATTCTTATGATGCGATATTCGCCTTACTCGCATTTGTGTTGATCCTCGCAACGGTGCTTCTTACCATAGGTGGCATTTATTACAATTTTATCAACCCTTCATTCTGATTCGGCGTCGAGCACTCTTGCGAAACTGGCTGATAGCAGTCTGTGACCCTCGCAGTCTCGAATAATATTTGGTTATATAACCGGAACTAAAATTCTATACGGTACATGCCCGAATAATATTGGGCCGAGTCCCCGGAACAGGCAATGCATCCTCGCTCCCCCGGCTGGTATAAAGCCGGATTATTCGTCTACGAGCAACCATCCCTTTTTATTTTTGTTTAGCGGTTCCGCAAGTGTTATAATGGAAAAGGAGGAGAAACCGATGAGTGAAGAAAAGCCTTACGGTGGAGAACCGAATACGGAGAGCCCGTCGCAGGGCAGTTTCGCCAAAAAAATCCATACCGAAGAAGCGATACTGATTACGCTCATGGCATTATCAGCGATAGGCATAGGGGTAACTAATTTTAAGCCGGTTATGAGTTTCTGGTACTGGGCCGCAATGGTGCCCGTTTTCGGAGCTGTCAGTATATACATGGGCTGGTCAAAGGCAAGAAGAAGGGGGGAAGGAGTGTCAAGGATAATCCGCGTGCAGCTCCTTCACTGGGTGGGGCTACTTGCTGCTGTGGTGCTTATTTATCTGTTGTTCGAACCCGCAGGCCGCATAAATAATAATCAACTCGCATTCATAACCCTGCTCGCCCTTGCGCTCGCGACGTTCCTTGCAGGCGTCCATTTCGATTGGCGGTTTATGGTCATCGGAACGGTACTCGGGGCATGCGTCGCAGGCGCGGCTTTTGTGGAACAGTTCATGTGGATGATAGTTATTCCGATCGTCGTTGCCCTCGTGCTCATTGTATTCTGGTGGAAGCGCGCACTTTGAAGTATTTTCAACCTGCTCACCTTGCAGCGACTCTGCTATTCCATTCCTATTAGTGGACTGAAGTTTCTCCATGTAGCATTGCCCAGACTGCCTCGCGAAGGGCGCTTAACATAGACGGGACCGGGTTTCATTCGTGCATCGGATTGAACTCGTATTGTTTTTGTACCGATGTTCGAAACTGTCGTTATTTTTTCATGGAACTATTGATTTTTATTGAACTTTTCTGTACTATTGACTCAAAACCAGCTTTAAAGGAGAGGGAGATGGCCGAGAAGAATCCCATGACAAAATCTCAGTTATCAAATCATATTGCTGAAATGGCGGGAATAACCAAAAAAACAGCAAATGAAATTTTAGACGAATTGGCTGCTGTTGCTTATAAAGAAGCTAAGAGAATCAAACAGTTCACAATCCCCGGAATTGGGAAACTAGTGTTATCTAAACGCAAAGCGAGAATCGGCAGGAACCCGGCTACTGGGGCCGAGATAAAGATACCGGCTAAAAAAGTGGTCAAATTCAGGGTGGCAAAGGCGTGTAAAGACGCCGTATTGGGCGAATAGCATAAATCCTTAAACATAAAACTATCCTTTTCGGCAGGCATCCGCTTGACGCGTGGGCTTTGTGCCTACGGCCTGATGCAGTGGTATAACTCTGACGTTTTTGATTATTTACTGCCGGTTCGAACTGAATTAAATAATCACACAAGAAAACTTATAGCAGTATAATTGTCTTGTGCAGGCGGCGAGTCATTTCGGTTTAACGAGCCTGTATGACCGCTGGGCTGAATTCTATCCGGCGCTTGTAATTACTAAAGGAAAGCGGGCCGGCAAATATCATATGAAATGAGGGACTACCAATGCCGAAGGTATTGTTGATCGAAGATGAGGAATCCCTGAGGAACCTATATACCAAGATACTTAGCTCAAAAAATTATACGTTGGAAACTTCCGCCGATGGCATTGAAGCACTGTCAATATTAAGGAACTTCAAACCCGATGTGATAGTGCTCGATATAGTAATGCCGAATTACAGCGGCATGGAGATTCTCAAAATACTCAAGAATGATAATGACTACAAAAATATTCCGGTTGTAATGCTTACCGCTCTCTCGGAGATGAGGAAGATTACGGAGTGTCTGGAGATGGGTGCAGTGGGGTATAT
>JBIOKC010000026.1:0-16712 GCA_044451425.1 Thermodesulfobacteriota bacterium | reverse complement strand
TTCCAATAAATTTTTAAATCCGAAAAATGACGGGGCCGTCTTACCCATTCTTCACCTGAATGGATTTAAGATTGCCAACCCGGCCATCCTCGCGCGGGTTTCCCATGAGGAGCTGGTGCAGTTATTTAATGGGTATGGATGGGAACCTTATTTTGTGGAAGGCGATGATCCCATGATCATGCATACCCTGATGAGCACCACCCTGGATCTGGCGATTGAAAAAATAAACAGCATTCAAAAAGAAGCGCGTGAAAACGGCGTTACGGAACGACCCCGCTGGCCGATGATTATTTTGAGATCACCCAAGGGATGGACCGGCCCGAAATTTGTAAACGGCTTGCCCGTGGAAGGCGCGTTTCGTTCCCACCAGGTTCCTATTACGGATCCGCGCACTAATCCCGCAAGTCTTCATCAACTGGAAGAATGGCTAAGGAGTTATGCACCCTGGGAATTATTTAATGAAGAAGGTAAGCTGAATCCCGAACTGGCCGAACTCGCACCATTAAAAGAAAAAAGGATGGGAGCGAATCCACATGCCAATGGCGGACTCTTACTGACTGAATTGAAGATGCCCGATTTTAAAAATTATGCGATCGGGATTCCTTATCCCGGTGAACTACGCGCTTCGGATACACTGACACTCGGAAATTTTTTAAGGGACGTGATTGTATTAAATGGGGCAGAGCGACAGCACCATTTTAGTCGTTGACGACGAACCGGGTATGAGGGAGTTCCTGGAAATAATGCTCCAGAAGGACGGTTATAACGTGGAAACCGCTCCCGACGGCTCAGAAGCTATCGATAAGATCGAGGAAAAGTTATTCGACCTGGCCATTGTCGACATACAGATGCCTGTGCTTAACGGTATAGAGGTGCTCAAGAAATTTAACGAAAAGAGTCCCGACACCACTGTAATCATGATTACGGCATACGCCTCGCACGAGACCGCTATAGAGGCGATGAAGCTTGGGGCATACGATTACATAACCAAGCCTTTTAAGATAGACGAAATAAAATTAGTCATAAAGAAAGCGCTTGAGAAGAAGAAGCTAGAGCGCGAGAATACCAGACTGAGAAAGGAATTAGAGACACAGTACGGCTTCGGGAATATAATCGGCAGAAGTCCGTCCATAGTAAAAGTTTTCGAGCTGATAAAGAGGGTAGCGGAGATCAACGTGAACGTGCTTATCACGGGCGAGAGCGGAACCGGAAAGGAGCTCGTCGCGAGGGCCATTCATTATAGTGGCACGCGGCACGAGAGGCCCTTCGTTCCCGTTAACTGCGGCGCCATTCCGGAAGCGCTCATGGAGAGTGAGCTTTTCGGTTATAAGAAGGGGGCGTTCACGGGGGCTTTAAAAGATAAACGCGGCCTTTTCGAAGAAGCAAGCGGCGGCACAATTTTCCTGGATGAGATCGGGGACCTGCCGCTTCACCTCCAGGTTAAGCTGCTGAGGGTTCTCGAAGAGAAGAAGATAAGACCTCTCGGGGGCACCGAGGCGGCAAATGTGGACGTGAGGGTAATTGCCGCTACTAATAAAAAGATAGAGGAAGAGGTCGGGGGCGGAAGGTTCAGGGAAGACCTATTTTATCGGCTCAATGTAATTAAAATCGTGTTGCCCCCGCTCAGGGAAAGAAGGATCGACGTTTCCCCGCTCGCCATTCATTTCATTAACAAGTATTCGCTCGAAATGGGCAAGGATATAAGAGGTATTTCTCCAAAGGCGCTTGAGATCCTCGAGAACTATCATTACCCCGGCAACGTAAGGGAGCTCGAGAATATAATTGCGCGCTGCGTTGCGCTCGAGACATCGAACGTTATACGTCAGGAAACGCTGCCTCAGCTAGTTACGGGCAGGGATTATCTCGATCTCGATACGAGTTTTGCCTCGAATTCGAGCCTCGACACGCTCTTGGGTGACGTTGAGAAAAAGATGATAGAGAAAGCGCTCCGCACTACCAACGGAAACAAAACTGAAGCCGCGCGGCTTCTCGGTATTACTCTCCGCTCACTAAGATACAGGCTTGCGAAACATGAGCTTGACGACGAGAACGGGGATGACGAGGAAGATATAGACGCGGCGGGGGAGATTTAGGCTTAGAAGTCCGAGGTAACGGTTCCCGGGCTACATCTTATACTTCCCGAAGTCGCTTTCCGGCAATTTATCCAGCAGTTCCGCCAGCTTTTCCTTGTCTTCGTCGATCTCGATTTTTTTCGATTTCTCGATAACCTCTTCGTTTACGAGTATCGGCGAATCGGTCCTGAGCGCAATTGCTATGGCGTCGCTCGGCCTTGAATCGAGCGAGTACTCCTCGTTCTCCCTCTTGAGGTAGATTCTGGCGTAGAATGTATCGTCGCGGAGATCAGTGACTTCTATCTTTGTCACAATAAACTCCAACTTCTCGAGGAGATTCTTCACCAGGTCATGGGTGATCGGTCTAATCCTGGGGGTCTTTTCCAGCTCCATGGCTATGGAGCTTGCTTCCATAAACCCTATCCAGATCGGAAGGGTCTTTTCGTTTGCGGCATCCTTTAATATTACAATCGGTGTGTTTGTAAACGGATCGAGCGCGATCCCGGAAACCTTCATAAGAAGAAACATATCTCACCTCCCTACAGAAACTATACCGATATTTCGCCGCGAATGGAATTAAACAAGCCCTCAGTGATTATTACCGTTACGATTTTCCCCGATAGATCGGACGACCCTCTGAAGTGTGTGATTCTGTTGTGGGTTGTCCTTCCGGTAAGGGTGCCCGGATCGTTTTTGCTCGGCCCTTCGACGAGCACCTCTTCCGACTTTCCGACACGCTCACGGTTTTTTCTTATCGTAACCTCTCGCTGGAAAGACTGCAGCTCGGACAGTCTTCTGCCGGCTGTATCTTCGTCCACGACCTCATCCAGGGGTGAGCTTGCCGCAGGTGTGCCCGGCCGCGGCGAAAATTTGAATGAGAATGTGCTGTCGAATTCGATTTCTTCCAGCAAGGACATCGTATCCATGAAATCGGATTGGCTTTCACCGGGAAACCCGACTATGATATCCGTCGAAATCGCCATGTCGGGAACCGCGTCCCTTAGTCTCGCGACAGTATCCGAATACCATTGCCTTGTATACGTTCTCTTCATCATGCCGAGAATCCTGTTCGACCCGGACTGGACGGGGAGGTGTATGTGGCGGCATATCTTCGGCACCTCCCTCAGTGCTTCTATCATTTTGCCCGTTATGTCTCTCGGGTATGAAGTCGTAAATCTTATTCTCTCGAGGTTCTCGACTTCGGCCGCAGCTCTCAGAAGGTCGCCGAATTTATATCCGTTCTCTTTCCACGAGTTCACGGTCTGACCGATAAACGTAATCTCCCGCACGCCCTTACTCACGAGGCTCCCGGTTTCTTTAAGTATGTCAGCGAGCGGCCTGTTTACCTCGTTACCCCTTACATGCGGCACTATGCAGTAGGAGCACCTCTTGTTGCACCCCTGCTGCACGGAGACGAATCCCGTTACCTTTCCCTCGTTGTGACGAGGCTCTATATCGAAGAGTTCCTCTATGTCGTAAGAGGTTTCTACAGGTCTTTGCTTCTCCCTTTCAATCCGGGAAATGAGTTCGGGCAGTTTGGGGATCGCTCTCGGCCCCAGTACGAAATCTAGGTGCGGGATTCTGTTGAGAAGCTTGTCGCCGTAGAGCTGCGCTACGCACCCGGAGATGCCCAGAATGAGGTCAGGGTTCCTCGACTTCAGATGTTTATACTTACCTAAGCTGCTGAAGGCTTTCTGGTCGGCTTTTTCCCTTATGGCGCATGTATTGATTATGATAATGTCGGCTTTATCCGGCTTATCGGTCGTTTCGGCGCCGATCGCGTTTCGTATTCTGTCGGAGTCGTACTCATTCATCTGACAGCCGTAGGTCTTTATATATAAATACTTATTCTTCATGTACCTATCAATGTAACGTTCCTGATTGTCTTAGTCAAGAAAACTTTCCGGGTGCAACTATGCGTAAGATACAGTAAATTCTATATTTAGTGGGTTGCGTTTGAAAGACGCAACCGGATTGACAAAAATAGGTAAATTTAGTAGGATGGAGAAGTTGTAACCGCTATAGGTTATTGGGGCGTCAATTATGAGCGATAACGATTCCGGTGTATCGACCGCAAATTCCGGTTTGTTCGGCTGGCGTAAGGATATAAAGTCCGAACAGTGGAAGGCTTTTGTAGCGGCTTTTTTAGGCTGGACACTCGATGCGATGGACTTGCTGCTCTTCGCTTTTGCAGTCGGGTCTATCGGAAAGATATTTCACCTCTCCGAAACTATGGTTGGCGCACTGTTCTCCGTCACTCTGTTCTCTTCAGCTTTCGGCGGGGCGCTATTCGGCATCATTTCCGACTACATAGGGAGAGTGAAAGCTCTTACTTATACGATATTAATATATTCCGCATTTACGGGCATCAGCGCTTTTTCTCCGAACGTTGCTTTTCTCCTGGGCTGCCGTTTACTCCTCGGGCTTGGTATGGGTGGAGAGTGGGCTTCCGGAGAAGTGCTAGTCGCGGAGAAATGGCCCAGGGAACACAGGGGGAAGGGCATCGGGATGGTTCAGAGCGGGTGGGCCATCGGATACATATTGGCTGCTATACTCGCGACGATGATTATCCCTTACTTTAAAACGGGGGTTACATACACAATACCCCTTCTTGGTATACAGCTCGACGGTCTTGACCTCGGCTGGAGGCTCCTCTTCCTTGTCGGAGTTACGCCGGCATTACTGGTTTTTTACATAATTAAGCATATTGAAGAACCGGATGTGTGGAAAAAAACGAATGACATGAGGAAAGAAGGAAAGCTGAGCGAGAAAGCAAGAGGCTTCACGCTCGGCCAGATATTCGGTCCCGATTTGCTGAGGTACACAATTACAGCTTCCGTTCTGACGAGCTTTTGCATGATTGCATACTGGGGGCTCTATTTCTGGATTCCTCAGTTTCTAGCAAGCTCGAAGGGTGTTGGTCTCAATACAAAAGGGTTTATATGGATAATACCTATTAATATAGGCGCATTCATCGGCTGCAATACATTCGGCTTCATAAGCGACAAGTTCGGTCGAAGACCCGTGTTTGTAGGGTATCTGTTGGTTATGGCTGTTCTCGTATGGTTCTTCGGTCATGCAAGGACTTTAACGGCAGTCCTTATACTCGGGCCGTTTGTGGGATTTTTCGGGACTGGGTTTTATTCCGGTTTCGGAGCTATATTTTCCGAGATATTCCCGACAAGCGCCAGGGGGACCGCTCAGGGGTTTTGTTATAATGTCGGCAGGGGTGTATCCGCCATTGCACCTCCTCTCATAGGTTTCCTCGTAGATAAATACAGCTTTGCCATCGGACTTACGACGGTTTCGGTATTTGCTGTCGCGGCCGCTATAGTCGTTTTGACCCTCCCCGAAACCAAGGGCAAGGCACTCGATATAGAATAAGAATTGTTCCACCGTCATATATTTCGCTGATCTTTTCTTAAAGTTTGATCACTACTACAGTGAATCCCGGTTTCATTTTGCATATTCTGTAGTTCCAAATTAATTCGTTTCATTTTTGGCTGCACTTGTTTTAAGCATAGCAATTGAGAAATGTTCTCGAATATATGCAGACTTTTATTCAGACCTTCTGAATTACCATATGCACGAAAATCAATCCCGTGTGCTTAATAACTAGGCAGGCAAGCCGTGGCACACGGCCCCCGGGGATAGCCTGTCATCATCAATATAATTCAATGATTCCCAGTAGTAAGAGCCGTATCAACCCCTTGTACTTATTCTCAATTCAGGCTGGCATATATCTTGCAATTTGCGGAAATAAAATCTCGTTTCAGAACATTTCCAAAAAGGGGGATTAAGAACTATGGAATGGATTGATCGCAGATTGAAGTTGGTGGTGAAATACGCCTTAGTCTTCCTTCGCTTTCATAGAGTTGGTTTCACTAATAGCGCATGCTCAGGAAGATGCCGTGTCTACCGCGGCAGAGGCCATGTTTATGGTTAACAACACATGGATGCTTGTAGCGGTGTTCCCTGTTTTTATTATGTATTTGGGGTTTGCAACTGTTGAATCCGGGCTGACCCGTGCAAAGAACAATGCGAATATATTGTTCAAAAACACTGCATTCGTCTCGATGGGTCTTCTTACTTATGCGATCATAGGATTTAAGCCTGATGTATCCGGGAAGTTTCTCTATTGGCGAGTATTTCGGCTTTTCAGGATTCAGTCTTTCTACACCCGAAGGGGCAGTCGGGTTAATCATTTATTCGGGAATACACAGTGGTGTGGGCCTTAATCCGCCAGGTGCCACTGAGTACCAAGGTGAATAAATTACATTAAAGGAGGATCAGTCGAAATGAAAAGGTTAACTATTATGTTGCTGATGTTAACGCTGATGTTACCGGTTGCTGTAACCTCTTCATTTGCGCAGAGCACGGAGCAGGAGATCCAGCAGCTCAAGCAGATGGTAGAGCAGAACAGAAAACAGAACGAAGAGCTTATGAAGAGGATAGAGCAGCTCGAATCCGAGAAGGCTACCACTCAGGTTCAAGTGGATAAATTTGTATCGGAGCAGGAGAAAAAGAATACTAGTTATGACGATCTCTTGTCTTTGATTAATTCGATAAACGTCGGGTTTTCTGTAGACACTACATATCAGTATGTGTTTAACCGCGGTGCTACTGACAGCTTGCAGTTAAGGTCTCTTTATCCGGATAATCAGCAGTTCGCTATTAACGCTTTCACCATCTCGATTTCAAAGACCCCTACTTTGGAAGGAGGTCTTGTTAATTTACTGGGTTTCAGGGCGGACATACTCCTGGGCGAGCAGTCTAGTGACTTGAGCGATTCCGGATTCCAAAGCGATGTGATCCAACCGTATCAGCTATATTTACAGGTTCTCGCACCAGTCGGAAAAGGTATCAATATCTTTGCCGGCCGTTTCTCAACTCTGGCTGGGTACGAGGTTATAGAAGCGAAGAATGACCCGAACATCACCCGTTCGATATTATTCGGATCTGCAATTCCGTTTACTCACACGGGTGTAAGGGCAAACTACACTCAAGGGCCAATATCATTCACGGCCGGTCTAAACAACGGATGGGATCAGGTTAAGAGTGGAACAGGCAGTCCGGCGAGTGGAACAGGCAGTCCGGGAATAGAAAGCCAGCTGGCTTACAGCTATTCGGGCAAAACGGTATCGAGTGCCTGGCTTGGGGTAACCGGATTATTCGGCAAGGAACCCAGCGGTCTCGGCTTCGGAGGTGAAGGGTGGCGAGAGTTTATATCGGCGGTAGGTACGATAACATTCATGCAGAAGCTTTCGTTTATCGTCGAATCGGACTTCGGCTGGCAGCAGGACGTCGTGATTAATGCTGCCGGAACTCGAGAAGACGCAAAATGGTGGGGTGTGGCGGGGTACATCGTGGCTGACCCGCACCCTGCTGTCAGGCTTTCCCTCAGGGGCGAGTACTTTGATGACCCGGAGGGATACAGGACAGGGGTCGACCAGAAGCTCGTCGAGGTTACGCCGACTCTGATATTGAAACCCTTCAAGGGACTAATAGTGGGTAACAAATATCTCGACAATTTCGAGGCGAGGGCGGAATTCAGATGGGACCATTCGAACAACGCCTTCTTCGTGACGAACAACAACGGTGAATTGAAGACGAACCAGTACGGTGTAATGGGGCAGCTGCTTTACTGGATAAATTTATAAATGATTTGATTTAGCGGCTCAACAAATTTTAAGTACTCATCTCTCCATATCTCCTTTGTGTGTGGGCGGGGGGGAACAGCTCAGGCAGGTTTGCGCTGTTCTCCCTTTTGTCTATTTGTGACTTTTTAAAATCTCGATCGGCGTTGTTCTCCCTTACCTGCTATTTTTTAGTTGGGTAGAATTAATCCGCTTTTTAGAGGGAGTATTGGATTTAAAAGTCAGACTACTGTGATGGTATGCCTGGCATGGTCGAGTCATTGAATATGTCGAGGAATTTGACGATTTTGACTCAGTATGGACACTTATTTGGACACCTCTGGAAACCCATCGCGGATGTTCGAACCTCTCTTCGCCCGGCTTTCCGATCATTATCACCTTGTCGCGACCGATTACCCGGGCTTCGGACACAGCGACTGGCCGGATCCGAAAAAATTCGCGTATACGTTCGATCACATCGCTGAGATCATGAATCACTTCACAGAAGCGCTCGGGCTATCACGCTATACGCTTTACATGCAGGATTACGGCGGTCCCGTGGGTTTCCGCGAATGGCACTTGCGCATCCGGAGCGCGTAGAAGCTCTAATCGTTCAAGACGCGGTTGCACACAAAGAGGGCCTGGGCGCGAACTGGAATCCGCGGCGCGAGTTTTGGAAAAATCGCGCGGCACATGAGAGCAATCTCCGAACAAACCTGCACTCTCTCGCCACGACGCGTACCCGCCATATCGGAAACGATCCGAACGTGGATCGCTACGACCCTGATCTATGGACGGACGAGTTCGCATTCCTGAGTCAGCCGGGACAGGCGGATATTCAAAGCGACCTCTTCTACGACTACCGCACAAACGTCGACGCCTACCCGAAATGGCAAGCATGGATGCGGGAGAAGCAGCCGCGCCTGCTGGTAATCTGGGGTAAGTATGACCTCTCATTCGACCTCTCAGAGCCGGAAGCCTATCGCCGGGATGTCCCGAACGCTCAAATTCATGTTCTCGATGCCGGTCATTTCGGTTTGGACACGGCTGCGAATGAGATTGCTGCATTGGTCCGAGGCTTTATCGGTTCTTCACATTGACGGTTCCCGGCGCGTCACCCCTATCAAGCCCCCAGAAAGCGGCTTCAAGCTCAAGAACTGCTAACCAGACAACAAAATACGCAGCTGCCAATCGGCGCATGCCAGCCCATTCATAGGGCGTCGCATAAACGGAGGTTTCTGCAACAATATCTCGTAGGTTCATAAGTAGCTGTTAATATTGGATTGCGACTGTTGCATAAATTAGTTGCAAGATCTAAGGGTAAAAATCAATTATGGATACGCCAGAGTTTCAGCTTGTGAGCAGAATCTGAACCTTCAGGTGGATACGGCATGTAATCGTCATGTGCTCATTGCGAAATCGCCATACAATTGCAAGTTTAGGTAAAATAGATATATAGTCCATGACCGATATATATCCACCAGTCCCTTTGACCCTTACCTCGCGTATCGACCAGGTGTTTCCGATATTAACCCCAGCGCAGATAACGCGTATTGCTGCGCATGGGCACGTGCGGCCAGTGCAGCCGGGTGAGGTGCTTGTTGAAGCGGGGGAGAAGAATGCTCGTTTTTTTATCGTCAATACAGGTCAGGTCGAGATTGTCCAGCCCTCGGGTACCACTGAGAATCTCGTGGCGCTGTTTCGGCCTGGGCAATTCACCGGTGAAATCAGTATATTTTCGGGTCGCCGCGGATTGCTCCGAGTACGTGCGACTGAGGTAGGCGAAGTGATTGAGCTGGATCGCGAACACCTGCTGGCACTTGTTCAAACCGACGACGAACTAAGCGAGATTCTAATGAGAGCCTTTATCCTCCGCCGAGTAGAATTGATTGCACATGGGTTCGGAGATGCAGTGGTTCTCGGATCGAATCATTCCCCCGGCACGCTTCGAATCACTGAGTTCCTGACGCGAAATAGCCATCCGTACGCGTACATCGACCTCGACCATGACGCCGGCGTTCAGGATCTGCTAGATCATTTCCAAGTCTCTGTCGACGACGTACCGGTGGTAATCTGCCGGGGCGAGGTAGTATTGCGGAACCCAACCAATGAGCAGATCGCAGAATGTCTAGGCTTCAACGACGCTATAGATTACACGCTGATCCGCGACCTGGTCATCGTCGGGGCCGGACCCGCGGGACTTTCAGCAGCGGTGTATGCCGCGTCGGAAGGGCTGAATGTCCTGGTGCTTGAGACAAATTCGCCGGGTGGACAAGCCGGTTCGAGCTCGAAGATCGAGAACTATCTGGGTTTTCCGACGGGTATTTCCGGGCAGGAGCTCGCCTCGCGTGCTTACACGCAAGCACAGAAGTTCGGAGCGCAACTTCTCATCACGAAAAGCGCCATACAACTTGCGGGCAACCGGAAACCGTACACCATCAAGATTGACAGCGGTTCACGTGTGACTGCCCGCGCAGTCATAATCGCTACTGGCGCCACATATCGGCGACTGCCCCTTGAGAACTTGGCGCAATTCGAAGGTGCGGGCGTGTATTATGGGGCTACGTTTGTCGAGGCACAGAGGTGCAGTAGTGATGAAGTGATCGTGGTGGGCGGAGGCAACTCAGCCGGCCAAGCCGCAGTGTTTCTCGCGCAAACATCAAGCCGTGTAAACATCCTCATCCGGTCAGGTGGGCTGGCAGATACTATGTCGCGCTATCTAATTCGGCGTATTGAAGAGACGCCGACGATCGTCCTACGATCGCACACAATAGTCACGGCGCTCGAAGGGGATGATCATCTTGAGCGTGTGCGCTGGCAAGACAACCAGACGGGCGAAATCGAGACCCACGCCATTCGCCACGTCTTCATCATGACGGGCGCCGTGCCCAACACACGCTGGCTCGAAGGTAGTGTCGCGCTCGACATGCACGGGTTCATCAAGACTGGACCGGATCTATCCCCGGAGGATTTAGCGTCCGCGCATTGGATGCTGGCCCGGACGCCCCACCTCCTCGAAACGAGTCTACCCGGCGTGTTCGCGATCGGAGATGTACGGAGAGGCAATATAAAACGTGTGGCGTCTGCGGTTGGCGAAGGCTCGATCGCTGTCGCCTTTATACATCAGGTGTTGCATGAGTAAGAAGACGATGATTCCTGAAGGAAGCTTATCTTGGGGAATCACGTTAATATACTTCAGCGGTGATTAATCTACCTAATGGTGAAGCACACTAGGACGATTTCTCTCACGTACCTTCAAAATTGGCTGTTTGGCCTGAATAACTTGGCGTGATACGCAACAAAGTCATGGGTGCTCGTCGCGGGTCTTCCTGTGATGGCTTCGACATCATGTGTGAGTCGGTCATAGCGATTGGCCGCATGGAGACGTGCCATGGTAAGCAGGTGTTTAAAGAGATGGTCTGGTAAATTGCGGCTTCTCAGCTCTTCCTGCCATTGTTCTAATGATACTTTAATGTATCTGATGGTTCGTCCGAGTGCGTCTGAATACTCCGCCGCATGGGCATGCATGTCCTGTGCTTGTGGCCCAGTCAGTTCATAGACCTTGCCAATATGTGCATTTGGGTATTCAAGAATTGTAGCCATTACCTCTGCCACATCCCGAGAATCAATCGGGGAAGTTCGCCCTTCGCCAAAAGGCAATCGGATTGTGGATTCTTTAGCAATCGATTCAGCCGCCCAGTCCAGAAAGAAGGGATTCTGGAGGAAAACAGTCGGACGTACGTGTACGACAGGCAACCCCGACCAATTGAGCAACTGCTCGCTTAACCATTGCTGCCGCTGTTGAGGGGATTCCGTCATATTGGTCAAGCTCATTTGTGATACAGTCATCTGAGAAATATTAACAAATACTTCCAGATTGCTATACTCGCTCACAACCGCAGCGGCGATGACAGTAGCCTCAATATAAGACGCGGAAGCACTCATTCCGAAGTAAATCCGTTTGCAACCGTCAAATGTACGTACAACATCCTCAATTTTAGTTAGGTCACCGACAACAACTTCTGCGCCAAGGGTTTGCAACGCAGCTGAGCGTTCATCTTCACTTCGTACTAGCGCTCGCACTGGCAAGTTGCGCCGGCGAAGTATTTCCACAAGCGTGCGACCCACTCCCCCCACATGACCTGCAGCACCAGTGACTAAAATCGGACCATCATAAGACATAATTGCCCCCTTATTTGGAATACTTTTTCCTTATCTATACCTCGTTTCCGTTTCCTACCATAAATTACATATTACCCTTCGATTTTACAGGAACGCGTTCCCATGGTCCAGTTAACTCGATTGTATCAAAAATCGCAACTACTTTTACGATCCGTCCGTCTTTTATGGTCATGAACTGGGAATATGTGTTCTTATACGGATTGCTGTCTTTAGCTGTGGCGGTTCCGTCCCACAAGGTGATTACCCCATGTCTCTGTCCGCATAAATTCCACGCACTGTCGGCACTATCTTCACGCTCAATCGTTCGTTGATGGGCACTGTAGAGTACTGCCCCCCGTAATAGGATCATAATGTAAGTTAGATTTTGAGTAAACAACCTTATATATAGGAGACCTTCTTGCATAGGAGATATTGGATACCCGAAGCTTGACGGAGGATATAGGTGCAACTACACTTAGAATAATGGAATTTAATCCAGTATCTATACTCAGTGCCTAGACAATTACACATAGCCGAGTCGTGTTTTTCCGGTAATTCCGGTGGTTTTGGGGTATATAAGACAATACTTAGCAAGGCATTTTAGAGAGTGGAATGAGTGGAAATGGTGGAATTTCTGGAATGACTGGAAAAGGTGGAAAGACCGGAATGTACGGAATTACTCTCCCCTTATATTCAAAAACCGGTGGAAATAGTGGAATGAGTGGAATATCAGTTTAGTCATATAGATTATAAATGGGTGGACTATTAGCTAGAAATTCTTTGGTGAATAACTCTTTGATGCAATCTCAATCCGCTACTCGTTAGACTTAGATTTCATCAGGGCAAATTCTTTCTGTTTAACTGTGTAATATTGCCAGATAACTCTACCTTTAATTCATCCAGTCATCCGGGGGGAAGGTCATATAAACATTGCTATCTAATTTGTCTTATATGTCCTGAACCAGTACATTTGCTGGCAAGAGCTTCTTCTTTGTGATAGAATAGCGATAGAAAAGGTTCATGCATAAAATGCTTTATGTTTTTTGCAACCACTGTTCAAGGAGAAACAAATGAAGCTTAGGTTATACCTTGTAGCTATGATCCTTGGCGTAGTCTTTTCCACCCAAGCGCTTGCACGTTCAGAGAGATGTCACGCTGCAGATGAAAAGGAAATTGCATCCCTGTTCGACCGTTGGAATGATTCTCTTAAGACGGGAGATCCCAAAAAAGTTGTGTCCAATTACGCTACGAAATCTGTCTTGCTTCCTACTGTGTCGAACACACCACGTTTAACCCCAGAAGCCAAAGAAGATTATTTCGAGCATTTCCTCCAGAAAAAACCAGTCGGGAAAATTGACTCCAGAACCATAGAGATTGACTGTAACACTGCCATTGATATTGGGCTCTACACCTTTACATTTGGGGATGGAAGCCAAGTCAAAGCGCGCTACACCTTCACTTATAAGTGGAACGGGAAACAATGGTTAATTACAAGTCACCATTCGTCAGCAATGCCAGAGAAGAATTGATGCGCCTATTGGCGTAACACTGCACTTGAGTGGACGCCCCACGATCTGTCTACATTTGAGCTTTGTTGTTATAAATACTACAGCTTAACCAAAACCTACAACCCTTTTTTATACCATACGCCCCAACTGGGGAGGAGAAGGAGAAAACTTCCAGAGAACCTTTCGTCCTCTAACCTAAACACTATCCTTCCTCTTCTCTTCTCCTCGGTGTGACAGAAACCGCTGTCCCAAACCATCTGGAAGGGTTATAAATATTGGCTTAAAAACATTGGCAGCCATTCATGAGGTGGGTTCTACTCATTTTGTTTTATATTTTAATCCCTTCGTTCCTATTTTTAGGACAAAGGGAAAGATTTCATTGGTATCGTAACTACATCGTACCGTTGACGTGACCCAACACGAGACGCGTGATCAGAACGGAATTCCTTTCTCTAACTAGCCTGCTTATTCATTCCGGCCAATCTTGCGCGTTCGATACTCATCATAATCGGGCACTAGACGATCATATTCCCCATCCATCAAAGAGGAGGAGATCATGAAGTCGGCTGAGGCCCGATTGCATGCAATGGGGATGTTCCACACTACTGCCATGCGCAAGAGTGCTTTGACATCAGGATCATGAGGAAGGGGTTCGAGTGGATCCCAGAAAAAGATAAGAAAATCGATCTCGCCATCTACAATCTTGGCACCGATTTGCTGATCACCCCCCAATGGTCCGCTCTGAAGCTTGGCGATTTCGAAACCAAGCTCCTGTTCCAATATCTTGCCGGTGGTGCCGGTGGCATATATCTTATGGTGAGCTAAAAGATCTCGGTTGTAGGCGGCCCATTCAAGCAGATCTCGCTTCTTGTTATCGTGCGCAACAAGAGCGATCTTCTTATCATGTTCCATAACCATTTTCTTATAAGTCATTTTAGCTCCCTTTCCAACATTATAGCTCGAGAGTCACCGAGTTATTAGAATCCAACGCTTATAGACAGCCGGGTGTAACAACTTTCACGAGTATATACGAACTTTTTATAGTTTGCTTACGACTTCTTTATATCAGACTTACTATAATGATTTACCTGCCCTTTACTGCTCCCCTTTGTCAAGACAGATTTAAGTTAAAATCAGAGAAAATGTAGTGCTTCCTGGCCATTCCTATGACGTTCTGGATATAGGGTTTTCTGTCTAAAATCTAACTTAAGCTATGGCCCTATTATATGGGGGAGTACACCCATTGTTTACTTAATGTTTTCCTCTAGCTATCAAAGTAACTTTCAATTTCGTTATGGTCGTTTTCAGGCCTTGTGTCCAACTAGGTGTCTATAATGGTGATTTTTACGCGTTTTCCCAGCCTTTGTATGGCCGCTAGTCCCCGTTCCGATGGACAGCTTGATGTAGCTTATGTTAAATTTTGTAACGGCCGGAGAAATAAGTAAGGAGCAATCAGATGAAACATAAAACCTTAACGAAAGCGGAGAGGCGCATGCAGGGTAAAGCCCTTCGCGAAAAGCGTCCGCGCTCAACTCACGCGGAATGGAATCCGCGGCAGCGCTCGCAGGATATTATTAATCTGCTTGAAGAATCCAATGCCGACAGGATTCCCGGCCTCATTGCCGTCCGCTACGGCAGAATGGCCCAGACTCCTTTCACATTTTTCCGCGGCTCGGCTATCGTCCAGGCGCGGGACCTTATGATATCCCCAGTCTCAGGTATCACCGTCCAGGCCTGCGGCGATTGCCACGTGAAGAACTTTGGCGGCTTCGCCACACCGGAACGGAACCTTGTCTTCGATATCAATGATTTCGACGAGACTTTTCCCGGGCCATGGGAGTGGGATATCAAACGGCTTGTGGTGAGTATCGTACTATGCGCGAGGGACCGGGACTTCTCGAAAAAAGACGCAGAAGAGGCGGTCAGAGCAGCCGTCGAGTCGTACAGAAAACGGATGTCTGAATATGCCGATATGAAGTTATTAGAGGTCTGGTACTCGAAAATCACCTTTGATGACCTGAAGGATTTTTTTCGCGGAAGCATGGAATTGCTAGGAAGAAAGAAATTGCTAGAAGGAGTTGAGAGAGAGGAAAAGGAGGCCAATACCAAAACTTCCGAAGCCATATTTCCAAAGATCACCACTGTAGAAGGCGGGACCCGAAGAATTGTAAACAACCCTCCGTATATCTTTCATTTTAAAGAAAACTTATCGGAGCTTGAAAAGACTACAAGAAAGTTTATGAAGCATTATGCGAATACGCTGCAGGCGGACAGGCGACAGATCCTCAATCAATATAGTCATGCGGATATAGCAGTAAAGGTTGTCGGTATCGGCAGTGTGGGCACCCGCTGCATGATTCTGCTGTTACTCGCTGATGAGGATGATCCTATATTTCTACAGATTAAAGAAGCGCGCCGGTCAGTGCTCGAGCCTCCAGGCGCCAGGAGCCGTTATAAAAATCAGGGTCAGCGTGTAGCGGAAGGCCAGCGTCTGATGCAGGCGGCCAGCGACATCTTTCTCGGTTGGTCCCGAGTGCCGAACGGGCATGATTATTACGTACGGCAACTACGTGACATGAAAGTAGCTCCAGAACCGGGAACAATCACCCAAAGTGCTCTGACAGGTATTTCTATGATTAGTGGATGGGCGCTGGCTCGCGCTCATGCGAAAGCGAGTGACGGGGACGCGCCGATGATTGCAGGATACCTGGGATCGTCAGATAGATTCGACGATGCGTTGGTTGAGTATGCCGAGTCATATGCGGACCAGGTAGAACTCGACTTTTCGGCCTTCAAGAAGGCAATTAGTTCCGGCCGAATTCATACGGATATTAACGAGTCTGGTGATTTAAGCTTTCTCTTGTAGCACTTTAAGGCGGAGGTTCCACTTAACATGCTCTTATATGACACAAACCAGCTGGGTAGGAAACAATAATGCGTAACATCATTCGTACACTGTCAAGCTTCCGGAAAGTGGTCCACTCTTTAAGTATAAATATCACGAATTCCGTTTACAGATAAGACAGACTAAATTATCTGTAAAGGAGGTCGTGAAATGGATACAGCAGAAAGAAAGATAAATCATAAAGTTAAGATACTTAAGTATGCGCAGGAAATAAGAAATATCTCCAAGGCCTGCCGATATTTTGGAATCTCACGTCAGGTCTATTACAAGTGGAAAAGAAGATACGACGAACATGGGGAGAAAGGGCTTGCAAGTAGAAAGCCGGGGCCGAAACGTTCTAAATTCCGCACCCCTGAGAATATCGAGGAGAAGGTTATTTATCTTCGCCGAAAGTACTATTTTGGCCAATTGGCGATTTCCAGTTATTTAT
>JBIOKC010000025.1:0-16826 GCA_044451425.1 Thermodesulfobacteriota bacterium | reverse complement strand
CCAGGTTTAGAGGTATGAGCAAATCTACTTTTTACTTGCACCTGAAGGAGTGTGAGTTTAGATATAATTATAGAGATGAAAATATCTATAAAATCTTGCTCAGTTACCTCAAAAAATATCCCCTGTGCTAGTCATGACCCATATATTTTTCTAATTCGATGCTGAAGCGTCGTTCGGTTATTTCTCGGTGGTTAGTGACTTATATAATTGAGATGACCAGCTTGCCCCGAAGCAGATATAAAGTAAGATATTCAAAATATTATCTACCAAGAAAGATATCGTCATGATGGAATCTATACCCCTTAGCTGGTTCCGGAGCGCAATTAAATATCCCGAATTTGAAACCGTCAGACTTCCTCTGTCGGGACTGTCATGGATACACTCCGCTGAAATTCCCCATAACTATTCTTTTGAAGAATTACACGAGGAGCTTAGCTTCAAATTCGGTAAAGGTATCTTGATCCGCGGCTGCAGCGGGGAAATTGCTCAATATCTGGCGAGGAAAGGGTTTGATACGGTGAGGACGGGTGCTGAAGGAGTTATTGATTTGGATATGTTACATTGGCGCCGCCCGTCGGTGAAGGAACTTGTTAGAAGGGGGATGAGATGGGGCGGGGTGAAGGAAATCCCTTTTACGAATTTAAACCAGGAAAGGATATATCAATTTTCCGCCCGTACGTCTTACGGGAACAAACCGCACTTGAATTACCTCTTTCTCGCCCAATTCGACTCTTCTACAAGATGTTTCGTTTTTTCTACAGAATGGGGCAATTGGCTGGGTACTGTTACTGTATCAACTACCGCTCATTCATGCGCTCATACTGAATTGATTCTAAGAGATGTAAATGCCCCTCCGGGCGTAATGGAGGCACTGTTGGTCGAAGTTATGAATATTTTAAGAGACGAAGGTTACGAAAAATTCAGTTTGGGGGAAGTACCCTTCGTAACGCCTCAGAATATGGATTCCGTTAAGGTATCTTCAACAAGTTCGGTCAAAGAAATGATGCTTTTTAAATCGGGACGAATTCTGAAATTCGCATTTGATTATGCGGGCCTTTTTCGCTTCAAGAATAAATTTCTTCCCGAATGGGAGCCGCTCTATATCTGCGCTAATCCCGAGCTTACATATTCTGCTCTGGCCGACATCTTTTTTGTAAGCCGGTACTTCGATCTTTCAAGATCGGAGCTGATGTCGGCCATAAAAATGCTACTCTCTTTCATTTCTGAAACATTCTTAAACAAACCCCTGATTCATACCCCGCGCTCTCGAATCGAATGGCGTTGAATTAATTTTAGTCGTTTCACGGACCGCGATAAAAAGGGTTTATTTGACTCCCGTATATGCGCGATACGCGATGCAAGTGTAATGTGGAAATACTTACGGGTGAGTTGTCTGGTCGAGATTTCCTGAAAATGGTCGACGAAATTACGAAAAATGATGGTTCGGTTGATCAATACGCTGCTAAATTAAGAATGTGCTTGATATGTGTGACGAGATAAATTAAGGCTTGGTTCGAACAAATGGTGGGGTTGGAAGAGGGTATTCAAACCAAGCCTCGTTCTAGTTTCGCTTTTATAATAGCAAGTTATTAGATATTATTCAAGTGTTTCTTTAGACTAATGCTAAATTTCTCGTATCTGCAATGGCTTACGTAAAGAAAGAGAATCGGTTGAATTGTTGAAAGATAGAATATCGTATTCATCTCGGAGACTAAGGCCGTGTAACTCCGGCTGTGATTTGACCGCGTCCTCTCCTAAAGCATTACTTAAGCCTGCAAAGATTAATTTAAAGTCATATTAGAGCAACACGGCAATTTCACCATATATCTCCGTAATATTTTGCCGAAGCACGCTGAAGATATTCGCGAAAAAAATAATTTATATTATTCCTGATTGTCTTATCCGGTCGGATGAGAATATTCTTGCGGAAATGTCGATCAGTTTAAAGATCGATACGCGACATTACTCGCCGAGAGCTTGGAAATCATCCGTTGTAAACGTTTCATCATGTATAATAACGCTTTTTTTACCAGCTCGACGGTTGATACATGATCCAGGTCATATACATATCATTTGTTTTCTTTATTATGTTACTCAGCTTGATCCCCATGTCCACAGGAGGGGGAGTGCAGTATCTCGACAAAGTGGAGCACCTTGTTGCATACTGCGTTATGGGGGTTCTGGCATACGTATCTGTAGAATCGCTGAATAAGAGAATCATTCTATACATATTTATGTTCCTCCTCGGCGTGGCGATCGAGCTTTTCCAGATGTATATTCCCGGAAGAGACGCCTCCGTGTATGATGCAATGGCGAACACAGCGGGACTTGCGCTCAGCTTTCTTTTATGCCGAGCATTTTCGATATTGATTAAGGGAAATGCAGGCGGCGGTACGGACGCGCCTGGCTTGTAATCATATGCGCCGGGATGCTGACGTGCGGGGTTGTTAATGCCCGGGACGGATAACTCTTAATTATTAAATCCGAAGGGGCAATCAATATACCCCTTTCATTATTGCTATGCATTCATCGGGGAGTCGAGGTGTAGCTGTCTTTCCAGTGATCTTTTGCTTTTTAATTTTTCCCTTGGCTGTAAACCACTTGTCGAGGTCGCTCCCGCACCCGGTGTAGAATATATTTAATGGGTCCTGGGGCTGACATGAGTGGTTTTCTAAAGGACAATTAAGGCGGACATGAAAATGCCCGTCATGTCCGTACCACGGGCGTACTCGGGCGAGCCAGGCCTCGTCGGGATATATTTTGCAGAGCCTCTTTTTTATGAACGGATTGACGAATATCCTGTTGACTCTTTTATCGGAGGCGGCGATTTTTATGATTTTCCCGATCTTGTCGTTCCATTTGAATTCGTCGATGCTGGTCTCGTCCTCGTTGAGGACGGACTGCGGGTAGATATGGGCCCTCTCTACTGTGGTAAGCTCTCTTCTGAGCGCTATTGGGTGCTGCCAGTAGAGTATGTCCGCGTCGAGTCCGATCTGGTGACTGCTGTGCTCATCGTACATCGGCCCGCCTGTTCTCTGCGAGACGTCGCCGATGAGCAGTAACGCATTCAGCTTTTCATGCACCATCTTTCCAAGCCAAATAATATAGTCGATCATCTCGGGGTTGGCGTAGTATCTCTGTCTCCCGAGCCTTATTACCTGAAAGCCTTCGCCGTTCAATGGAATTGACGCGGCGTTCCTGATGCATCCGGCCGTGTATGTCCCTATGGATTCCGTGATAGCTGCGGATTTTGCCGATTCTACGGCTCGCACACTGCCAGCGTGTAACGTTGTCAGTAATGCCAGAGTAAAAAGCAAAATCCGGGAGTTCCGGTCTATAAAGATATACATGGTATCCGCTTACAGGCTCTCTTGTGGCTCAAGCTTTAAGGCCGTGACAATCGATGAAGGTATTCAGCGACTATTCAAGATTCTTAACCGACGTGTTCTCTGCGGCCTTTAATGAGAAATTATACATAAGTTAAATTTGTCCGTAAGACGCCGGATGCATGATTTATCCTAACATTGATAAAGGTTCCGGGGGATCTGATATTACTCAACTATATGGTTGACAATTACAGGCAACAGTGTATAATCAACCATATGGTTGATTATCGGAACAAAAAACTGGATTCTGTTCTCCATGCCCTTGCTAACTCCACGCGCAGGGGCATCATAATGCAGCTCGCGAAGAAAGACCTTACGGTAAACGAGCTCGCGGACAAATACGAAATATCTCTCCAGGCTATTTCAAAGCATATACAAGTGCTTGTTAAATCGGGGCTAGTCGTTCAGGAGAAAGAAGGCCGTATAAAACGCTGCCGGGCAATCTATGAACCTCTGGACAGGGTTTCGGACCTGATTAAGGAATACAGTCGTTTCTGGGCGGAGAGGCTCGATGCTCTTGATGAGTATTTCGATAAGCGGAAAAAACCGAAGGAGCGGATAAGATGAGTGCTAACCAGGTAGTGGTCAAAAAGTTAATAAGAGCAGGAAGGGATGAAGTATTCGAGGCTTTTACCGACCCCGAGATCATGACGAAGTGGTTCTATCCCTTTGAGGGCGGAAGAGCAGAAGTGAAGAATTCACTGAGGGTAGGGGGGCAATACAGCATTATTATGTTTGAAGCGGGCGGTGGAATGTATGAATACACTGGCGAGTATAGGGACATACAGCCCCCCGAACGGCTGGTGTTTACGTGGAATTCGAACCATGTTCAGGGAACTGTTGTAACTGTAACCCTGGCAGTGGTTGACGGGGGTACCGAAGTTGCTATTATTCACGACCTCCTTCCGACCAAAGAGGCGCGTAAAAACCACAGTAAAGGATGGACAGGCTGCCTCAATAATCTGGAAAAAATATTTGCGTGAAGGATTTTTATTTCTGATATCATAATAAGGTGTAATTGCATCATTCAAGGAGGCTTAAAATGAGATATTTATCGGCTGTAGCGATTTTAACAGTTTTAACACTCTCGTTTTTTACGGTATGGACGTATGCTGACAAGCCCGGCGAGCATGGCATGGCTCCCGTTACGGGTTCGAAGGAGCTCGAGAAGCTCAAGACGCTGTCCGGCACATGGCGGGGAACGACCGTAATGGATGGTAAGGAGATGCCCGTTTCCGTAACGTATAAGACATCATCGAACGGCAGTATCGTCGTGGAGACGCTGTTCCCCGGTACTCCTCACGAGATGGTGTCGGTATATTACGACGATAACGGGAAGTTGGGCATGACGCACTACTGCGCCATGGACAATCAGCCGCATTTTACCCTGGGCAAATCTTCGGGTAACGAACTCGACCTCGTTTTCGCGAACGGTACCAACCTGAACCCCGCGAAAGACAGCTATATGCACGACGTAAGCTTCGATTTCAAGAACAATAACAACATGGTCCAGGAGTGGACTTTCTACGAGAACGGGAAGGAAATGGGGGTCAGCACTTTCACGTTATCCCGTGCGCAGCAGTAACAGTCGCTGTCCTCCGGAACCCCCGGGTAGGTTAGCTTAAGGCTCCTTCGTCGATTCTCGAATCGGCTACCGCCGGGAACTCTGGGCCGGATACGAACCTGTGAGGGCAAGACTATTTCACGAGAGGCCGGTCAAAGGTTCTAGGAGAGCGAGCTCTGTAGACCCGTGGGCGGCCGTCCGGCTTATCCCTTTCGAGTCGGGCTTCGAGTTCCCCGTTTACCTCGCGAATGACCATGACGGCTCGGGAAGAACATTCGTAGTTGAAAAGGCGGGACGCATCAGGGTAATAAAGGACGGGAAGGTTCTTGAACAGCCTTGTTTGGATATTGGCTATAATGTGCGTTAAAAGGAGACTGAGTGTGGTCTCCTGAGTGTGGCTTTCCATCCCAGATACAAGGAAAACGGCACGTTCTTCGTCGAATATACCGACCTTGACGGCAACACTGTAATTTCGGCATCCAGGGCGGGAAAGAACCCCGATCAGGCCGATAGCGGCAGTGAGAGGATACTGCTTATAATTAATCAGCCCGCCCGGAAACATAACGGGGGGCAGCTTCAGTTCGGTCCCGACTGCTATCTCTACATCGGGATGGGAGACGGGGGCTTCTCGGGCGATCCCTCGGGCAATGGTCAGAACAAGAATGCGCATCTCGCAAAATTGCTGAGGATCGATGTGGACCGCGGTAAGCCTTACGGAATTCCCGGAGATAATCCGTTCAGGGGCGTGTGAGGCACGCCTCCCGAAGTTTGGGCGTACGTTCTCAGAAATCCCTGGCGGTTTTCGTTCGACCCGAAGACGGTGGATTTGTATATAGCAGATGTTGGTGAGGGTAAGTGGGAGGAGGACGATTTCCAGCCCCGGGACAGCAGGGGAGGGCAGGATTAAGGCTGGAATCTCCTTGAAGGCTCATATAAGTATAAACTTCCTCCGAGCTAAGACACGAGAAACCGTACTTTCCCAGTAGTCGAGTACAGCCATAACGAGGGATGTTCCGTAACAGGGGGCTACGTGTACAGGGGTAAAAAGTATCCCGGCATAGACGGTACATACTTTTTCGCCGACTTCTGTTCGGGGAAGCTTTGGGGACTTAAAAGAAAGCCGGACGGCTCGTGGGAATGGGCGAAATTTCTCGATTCAGGTCTTTCGGTCAGCAGCTTCGGCGTGGACGAGGAGGGTGACATATACGTTCTCGACTACGGGAACGAAGGGGTCTACCGCTTGTCGGAGACAGGCAAATAATCTCTGTTTCATTCATCTAATCACTTATAATACAGGCGCTTTCTATCTTACCGCCGGTGTTGAATCTATACTAAGGCTTAATTCTCCTCTATTCGGCCCGGATTCAATCATAGTTTCTTTACAATATCCCTGAGCACGTATTTCTGGATCTTTCCCGTCGAGGTCTTGGGGAGCTCCATAAAGAATACAGTCTTCGGGCATTTGAAATGGGCGAGGCGGCTCCGACAGAATTCGATTATATCCTGCTCGTATATTTCCCGCGATGCTGGCTTGAGGGTTACGAACGCGCAGGGCGTCTCTCCCCACTCTTCATCCGGGCGCGCAACGACCGCGGCTTCGAGCACTTCAGGGTGCTGGTAAAGGACGGATTCCACTTCGAGTGTCGAGATGTTCTCTCCTCCCGAGATGATAATGTCCTTCGAGCGGTCCTTGAGCTCTATGTAACCGTCCGAGTGCATGACGCCCAGGTCTCCTGTATGGAACCAGCCGCCCGCAAATGCCTCATCGGTTGCTGTCGGGTTTTTGAGATAACCCTTCATTACGATATTTCCGCGAAAGAGCGCTTCACCTATAGTTTTCGCATCGGCGGGAACCGGCTCCGATGTTTCAGTGTCACCTATCGTGAGACCCTCCTGGAGCGTGTACCTCACTCCCTGCCGCGCTTTCATTTGAGCTCTCTCCTCTGGCGGCAGCTCGTCCCATTCGCCGTGCCACTCGCATATGGCTGCAGGCCCGTAGGTCTCGGTAAGGCCGTAAACGTGTGTTACAGCGAACCCCATCTTTTCAATCCTTTCGAGAACCGCTGCGGGCGGAGCCGCAGCCGCGGTCATGAAATTTACCAGGTACGAGAATTTGCGCCTCTCCTCCTCTTTCGAATTTATTATCATGTTCATCACTACTGGGGCCCCGCACAAGTGCGTAACCCCGTGCTCCGCGATCGAACCGAAGATCTTTCGAGCGTCAAAGCGTCTCAGGCATACCGACGTACCCGCAAGCGCGGCGAGAGACCAGGCGAAGCACCACCCGTTGCAGTGGAACATTGGCAGCGTCCACAGGTAAACAGGGTGCCCGGTCATTCCCCAAGCGATTATGTTCCCGAGTGCATTCAGATACGCCCCTCTGTGGTGATAGACCACGCCTTTGGGGATTCCTGTAGTCCCGGATGTGTAGTTGAGAGAGATTGCGTCCCATTCGTCTTCGGGTCCTTCCCATTTAAAATTCCCGTCGCCGGTTTTCAGAAACTCGTCGTATGTCGTCTCTCCTATGAGTTCTCCCTGCCCCGCCTCGGGGTCATCGATATCAATAACGAGGGGCTTGTAGTCGAGCATATGGAGAGCCTTCCGTATCACGTCCGAGTATTCCCTGTCCGTTATCAGCGCCTTTGCCTCTCCGTGCTCTAATATGAATGCGATATTTTCCGCGTCCTGCCGGATATTTATGGAGTTTAGGACGCCGCCCGCGGCAGGCACGCCGAAGTGCGCCTCGAAGTGTTCCGGTATATTGGGCGCTATCACGGCTACTGTGTCTCCCTTTTCTATCCCCCTCTTCCTGAGGGCGGACGAGAGGAGCCGCGTACGCTCAAAAGTTTCTTCCCATTTATATCGGCGACTTCCGTGTATGAGGGACGTCCGCTTGGGAAAGACAGTCGCCGCCCTCTCTATGAACGTGAGGGGTGAGAGCTCGGAATAATTGGCGTCGTTTTTGTCGAGCCCCAATTCATACTTGTCTTTCTTAGGTTTTGTCATATTGTTCATCTCCGCTCGGTGTCATGGTTATATCTTAAGTAATTCCCCATATTATTGCTATTGATTTCCCGAGCCGCAGCAAATACCCTTTTCCTATGGTCAATAAGTATGATAACGAGGTCGAAGAGCAGTCTCTATTCAAGCCCCCGAAGGAGGCGGCTCCTCTCGCCGAGAGGATGCGCCCCCGAAATTTCGAGGAATTCGCGGGTCAGGCTCACCTTGTCGGTCCCGACGGCGTAATCCGTAAGATGCTCCGCGGAAGCAATATCCGCTCCATGATTTTCTGGGGGCCGCCCGGAAGCGGCAAAACAACGCTTGCGCGTCTTTTGGCTACTAAGCTAAGTGCGGATTTCGTACAGATAAACGCCATATCCTCCGGAGTAAAGGATCTTAGGGATATCATCACGCAGGCTGAAAAGTCCCTCGATATGGGGAGGAGGACGGTCCTTTTCATAGACGAGATACACAGGTTTAACAAGTCCCAGCAGGCCGCTCTCCTTAAGAGCGTCGAGAACGGTACGCTCGTTCTGATAGGCGCTACTACCGAGAACCCTTCTTTCGAGGTTATATCGCCCCTTCTTTCCCGCTCGAGCGTCTATGTTCTTGAATCACTATCGAATGAGGAGCTCGAAGCGCTTCTCGAAAGGGCGCTACGCGATGACGAGTTCGTCAAGGGCTCCATACTCTCCCCCGAAGCGAAGGAGGAGCTTGTTACCCAGAGCGGCGGCGACGCTCGCATAATGTTTAACGCTCTTGAGATAGCCGTCGATATATCGCCCTCGGATGAGCCCATTGAAATAACGAGAGAATTAGTCCGTGAGGCTTATCAGACGCATCATTACAGGTACGACAGGGGAGGGGAGGAGCATTACAATACCATTTCGGCATTCATAAAGAGCGTGAGGGGGAGTGACCCGGATGCCGCCGTTTATTATCTCGCAAGAATGCTCGAAGCTGGGGAGGACCCGAAGTTTATAGCGAGGAGGCTCATAATACTCGCGTCGGAGGATATCGGAAACGCCGAGCCTTACGCGCTCACGCTGGCCACAGCGGCGTTCACCGCCGTCGATTATGTCGGAATGCCTGAGGCGAGCCTTGTTCTTGCGCAGGCCGCTACCTATCTCTCGAGCTGTCCCAAGAGTAACGCGTCATATACGGCGATTAACTCGGCTCTCTCGGAGGTAAGGAAGAGACCCGGCATCGCTATCCCAATGCATCTCCGTAACGCGCCTACGAAGCTCATGAAGGACATTGGCTATGGGAAGGAATATAAATACTCGCACGACTCAGAAGACCATTTCATCGAACAGAATTTTCTCCCCGAAGAGCTTAAACACAAGATTTATTACGATCCTACGGAGATCGGGAGAGAGTCTGCACTTAAGAAATACCTAGAGAGCAAATGGAAGAAGCGGAAGCGGAAGGATACACGATAAAGCCGGCTTTACTCGGGTCTTTCTATAAGCTCGATTTTGTATGAGTCCGGGTCTTCGACGAACGCGATTACGGTCGTTCCGTGCTCCATCGGTCCCGGCGGGCGGATCACTTTTCCTCCTGCAGCCTTGATCCTGTCGCAGGCGGTGTATATGTCGTCCACTCCGAACGCCATGTGGCCGTACGCGTTGCCGAGGTCGTATTTATCGGTACCCCAGTTGTATGTGAGCTCCAACAGCTCCGGCTGGTCATCGGTTCCGAGGAATACCAGGGTGAATTCCCCTTCGGGATAATCTTTTTGTCTGTTGAATTTAAGTCCCAGAACTTCTGTATAGAACTTTTTTGATTTTTCGAGATCGCCTACTCTTATCATCGCGTGTAAAAAGCGCATTATAGTCTCCAGGGCCGTGCTTTTTTATAAAGCAGAAAGTAGCACATAGCCTTTATCATGTCAAAATCCGACATGCCGGGAGCGCTTCTGCTTCTTGACTCTGGATTATTATTCGGAGAAGAAAATTTCACTCCTAGAAAAGAGTACAGCGGTTCGGGCGGATATGAGACTACTAATACTGTGTTCTCTGCAAAGTATGGCTATATCAGAAAACCGTTTCGTTCCCGACGAGGATTTTCGCCTCGAGTGTCGCGAGTATTTTGTCTTCCGTATTTCTGACCTCTCCCGCGAGCACAACCAGCCCCCCATTTAGTTTCGGTTTCTCGTCGAGCTCGTTGACCGTCCACTCCATCGTTATTGTGTCGTTAATAAATACCGGGGCGTTGAACTTTATCGAGGCTTCTACGGTGGAGATGTCGGTATCGTGGAATACCTTGCTGTAAACCCCGATGGTGAGGCTGAACGTAAGAGCGCCGTGGACTATCCTCGTCCCGAACCTCGAACTTTTCATGTCGGGCTCGTTCGTGTGTAGCGCATTGTAGTCGTTAAAGAGCCCCGCCGCCCTCACGACGTGTGTTTCGGTAACGGTTATTCTTTCGGAGAACTTATCCCCGACTTTGAGCTCATTAAACGCTCTTCCAATCCTCGGCATTATTCCCTCCTCGAAAAATCGATCATATCAATATATATTGTATTATATATATTAATTATAGCAATAATATATAGATTTTATTATATATACTTTCTATCCTTTATAGCTTTACTTAATGTTAATTCGTCAATATATTCGATATCCCCTCCCATCGGGATGCCGTGGGCAATCCTGCTCACGTCTATGCCCATGGGCTTTATGAGCCTTGACAGATAGAGAGCCGTCGCCTCGCCCTCGACGCTGGGGTTGGTCGCTACTATTACCTCACTTACATCGTTGCCCCCGAGCCTCCTTAACAGCTCCTTTATCTTAAGGTCCTCGGGCCCGATACCCTCTATCGGGGATATTACGCCGTGGAGTATGTGGTATAGCCCGATGAATACCCCGCTTCTTTCAATGGCGAGCTGGTCCAGAGGCTCCTCCACCACGCAAATTATCGAATGGTCCCTCTCAGTGTCTCTGCAAAATTCACACGAGGTTTCGGTCGCAAAATTGAAGCATGTATCGCACAGCACTACCCTGGTTTTTGTATCTATTATGGCTCTCGACAGGTTCTCGGCGTGTTCCCTGGGTGATCTGAATATATGAAAAGCAAGCCTCATAGCGTTCTTTTCACCGATCCCGGGTAGTTTGGAGAGTTCGTTTATCAGTCTCGCTATCGATTCCGGTATGCCCTTTTGCAGCATTAGTTAGATAAGTCCGGGAGGAAGGCCCAGACCCCCCGCAAGTTTAGCTACTTCATCCCTCATCAGGTCCTGACCCCGTGAGAGAGCTTCATTAACGGCAGCTGTAATGAGGTCCTGAAGCATCTCTATATCCTCGTCCTTAACTATTTCCGGCTCGATTTTTATGGAAACGATCTCCCCCTTGGCCTTTGCGACGACCGTTACCATCCCTCCCCCGGAGGAAGCCTCCACTGTCTTCTCCCCGGCCTCGGACTGAAGCTTTTCCATCTGCTCCTTCATCTTGCCCGCCTGTTTCATGAGGTTCTTTATGTTGCCGCCACCGAATTTCATAGCATTACTCCTTTTGTTTGGGTTTTACGCTTACGACTCTGCCTCCGAAAATTTCAAGCGCTTCTTTAAGCGCGGGGTCGTTCTGGATTTTCTTCTTGTTTTCCGCTCTGTCGTTTTTGTCGCCTGCTCCGCCTGACGTCGCGAACTCGCCGTCCGCGATTTCTATATTCAGGTCCTCGGAATAATATTCTTTCAAATAGTTCCTGAGTTCGACTTGGGTCTCTTTCTTTCTGAAATGTATGGCGTAGATCGTATTATTGAATACGATCCTGAATTGTCCGTTCTCGATGGAGATGTCCTTTGCCTTCTCGAGCCTCGTTCCCATGATTGTGTTCTTTGATTTTATGAATTTTACGACATCGGCTGTATTAACCGAGTCAGCCGGGGAATTTTTCCCGGCCTGTGAACCTTCCTCTTCGATAGGCTTTGATACTGTTTTATTTTCTGCTGATCCCGGTTTTTTCTGATAATCCCCGCGGGGCTCGTCGAGCCGCGTCCTCGGCCCTACTCCCGATTTAATTGATCCGGAAAGCGCTTCGAGTCTCTTTATTATGTTTTCTATCGGAAGAGTTCTTTCGAGTGTCGAAAGCTTTATCAATGTAAATTCAAGCGCCATCTGGGGATAGAAGGATCTCTGTACGTTCTCAGCCCCGTCGAGCATTAGATTGAACAGGGATTCGAACGTCTCTACGCTCTCAGCCCCTGTGATTCCGGCAATCTCGTCTTTATCCTCCTCCGAAAGCTCGGTAACCGCTTCCTTGCCGCAGGTTTTGAGCAGAAGGGCATATCTCAGTGTCCTGAGCAGGTCTTCGGCAAAGCGTTTGGGATTTATTCCTTTCTCCCGTGCCGTTTTAAGTGTCTCGATGCAGGCTTTGGGGTTTTTATTCAGTATCCCCTCGACTACGGATTTGAGCAGACTCCTGTCCAGAATACCGAGAATCCTCACCGCGTCGTCGTGCCCGATTGCGCTCCCGAATGTCGCGAGGAGCTGGTCCATAAGACTGAGAGCGTCCCTCATGCTTCCGTCCGCTTCCTGTGCGACTACATAGAGGGTTTCCTCTTCCACAACGATGTTCTCCCGCGCCGTTATCAAAGTCAGGTTGTCTTTGATCTTTTCGACCGGCACTTTCTTGAAGTCGTACCTCTGACACCTTGAAAGGATCGTGACGGGTATCTTATGCACTTCCGTGGTAGCGAGGATGAATAGCACGCGTGGCGGCGGCTCCTCAAGGGTCTTGAGGAGGGCATTGAAAGCCGACTGGGAAAGCATGTGCGCTTCGTCGATGATGTAAATCTTGTATTTACCGGATGCGGGGAGGTATTTGATGTTCTCTATGATCTCTCGAACATCGTTAATGCCTGTATGCGAGGCGGCGTCTATCTCGATTACGTCTAGTGATTTGACCTCCGCGATTTCCCTGCAGAAAACACATTCCGAGCAGGGCTCAGCGGTCGGTCCGTTCTGACAGTTAAGCGCTTTGGCGAGTATCCTGGCGGTCGAGGTTTTAC
Source organism: Thermodesulfobacteriota bacterium (assembly GCA_044451425.1). GTDB lineage: Bacteria > Desulfobacterota_D > UBA1144 > Nemesobacterales > UBA2774 > 2-12-FULL-53-21. The sequence continues at coordinate 3,868 of JBIOKC010000025.1, read as the reverse complement.
CGACCCCCCTCGGCCCCGAAAATATGAACGCGTGGGCTATCTTTCTGGTTGATACTGCATTCCTGAGACTGATTGTTACATGTTCCTGGCTTACAATATCATCGAAGGTCTGCGGCCTCCATTTTCTAGCGAGCACCAAGTATGACATATGTCACCTTAGAACCAGCTAGCCAGGTGCCCCGCAACGCTCAGGAGATATTGTTACCGTTGCTCCCTTCCGGGTCTGGCGGGGTTCACAAGCTCCTGCCGTACGGACCTGACTAACTGGTGAATTTATTGAAACCTAAAAGTTCTTAATGAGCTTCGGCCTATATTATAAAATACCCGAAAATTAATAGCTATTCTCGGAAATAATCTATGTAGTGCTATTAGCGTCAATGCTCTTACCTATAAAAAACAAATTTTGATATGGCGGAGAGGGTGGGATTTGAACCCACGAGGGAGCGTTAACCCCCTACACACTTTCCAGGCGTGCACCTTCGGCCGCTCGGTCACCTCTCCGGTTGTATTATGGATTTAACAAGATTTTAACATCTACGGAAAATTCTTCAAAAAGATTAGAAGTACAATGTTAAAGGAAGCTTGATGGTCATGGGCTCGACCCGCCGCCTCGGTTACTGAGCCTCCTGTTCCTCATGGTACTCTAATCCTTCTTGATATGCATTGTTTTTAGCTTCAGTTTTTGTAGGCGCGCTCACAGCCTTGCCTGGGTCGTCTTCCGTGCCCGGCTGGATCCACGATCAAGACGTAAAGATTGGTATTGTCAAAATAACGACCAGTCCGTAAATCTTCTTAATATTGGATAACATGTTCTTCATACACTAACCCCCGACTCTCATTGATGAGGTTGATAAATATATACCAAAATGTTGTGTTTAATGGGCTGTCCGGGATCGATTTTTAAAAAGGGCGGAACTTGAGTTTCCGCCCCTCTTCCTAAGAGTTATTTCCCATTATACTGACACTTACAGAGATCCTGCCTGATGTATGCGATGACATTCCAGATGTCTTGATCGGAGAGGACTCCACCCCATGCGGCCATCATCGGAGATAGACCCACGGAAGCTCCGCCCTCACTGATGGCTTTGTGAAGAGTGTCGTCAGTTATTGTCGACATAACTGCGGCATCACTCAGGTTCCTCGGTTTCGGATTTAGAGCGGCGGCGGCCACCCCGTCTCCTTTACCCTCGGGCCCATGACACGAAGCGCAGGTATTCTGGAACGTTTCCTTTCCCTTAGCCGCGTCCCCTTTTTCGGCTGCCGAACTCAGCGTCAAAAACGCTGCAAGACACGGAACAAAAACAAATAAAGCAATAATCGACTTTCTCATTTCAGAACCTCCCGAATTCTGGGTACGAGATTTAAAACACCTCTATTTTAACTGTATTCAGTGTTTTGTATAGTGGAAAATGTTGCAGGTTCGATTTCTAAATGCGATAATCAAACAGGACAGATATTCGATAGGAGGGCTCGAATGGATTTCGTCGAATTATCACATGATCAGGGCATTACAACCGTAACCATCAACAGACCCAAGGTGAATGCGATAAACGAGCAGGTGGTCCTGGAGCTAAGGAATGTCTTCTGGGATTTAGAGTCGAATAATCGGGTAAAAGCCGTCATATTGACCGGGCGGGGGAGCTTTTTTTCCTTCGGGTTCGATATACCGGGATTCATGGATTATTCGAAGGAATCCTTTCATATGTTCATCGTGAGCTTTTCTGAACTGATCCAGCGTATCTTCGTTTTTCCGAAACCCGTGATCGCCGCTTTGAACGGGCATGCGGTTGCCGGAGGGTGCATCTTGGCCATGGCATGCGACAGGAGGATTATGGTAACCGGGAAGTTCAAGATCGCGCTGAACGAGCTTACACTCGGCGCCACTGTATTTACCAGCATAGCAGAGATTCTGAAGTTCACGGTCGGCTCTAGGACCGCTCAACACATCCTCTACTCCGGAAGTATGAATTCCGGCGAAGAGGCTTTGACGCTTGGTCTTGTAGACGAGCTGGTTTCTGAAGAAGGGTTAAAAGCCGCGGCGCTCAGTAGCGCGCGTGATATTGCCGGGAGTGACGGATATGCCTTTAGGAACATAAAGAGGCTTCTTAGAACTGAAGTCCTGGACGCGATCGAGCGGGATGAAAAAGCATCCTTATCAGATTTCGTAGAGATTTGGTATTCCCCGAACACTCAGGAAAAGCTGAAAAAGGTTGAAATCAGAAGCTGAACTAGATGTATATGAAGTATATAATTTTGATGACTGTATAGACGAAAATGATCAAAAAGTGGGAGCTGCTAAGATCGGAACACCTTTCGTCAAACCGTGTGTTCTCAATGAGAAAGGATACCAGTTTATCCCCTGTTACTGGGAAAGAGCATGATTTTTATGTCATAGAAGCACCTGACTGGATTAATGTAGTGGCGGTGACGGATAATGGTGAGGTTCTCTTGATCAAACAGTACAGGCACGGGATAGGGGCGGAGACGGTAGAGATTCCGGGCGGTGTCATTGATCCCGGGGAAACCCCGCTCGAGGCGGCGAAGAGGGAGCTTCTCGAAGAAACGGGATATGTTTCCGATAACTGGTCATTAATTGGCGAAGTCATACCCAATCCGGCCATACAGAACAATAAATGTTATACTTTCCTGGCCGAGTCCTCTCGGAAGGCCGGCGTTCCCCGGTTCGATTCCACGGAGTATATTGTAACTTTTACAGCCCCTGTTTCCGAGATTCCGAAGATGGTCTCCGGGAGGAAGATAACTCATTCACTCGTTATCGATGCATTTTACTGGTTTTGTCTTCACAATAGTCTGCGATTCCCGTATCCGAGCAACGCAAGTGTATTGTAATACTCTTAAGAAAAGGCTTTAAGTATTAGCCGGGGCTCTCTTTATACATTGTATTTCGAAGTTGTGCATTTTTTCAGAAGGGTGTATATTTATTAGTACTGAGTGAGAGGAGATTTAGGAGGCGGTAATGAGGCGTTACATGTTACGGCTTTTATACCTGGTTGTGGGAATCCTGTTTCTGTCCCCGGTATATGTTTTTTCACAAATGACAGCCCCAGCTGCACCGGCGGCTCCTGCGCCTGCGGATTTCCCTTCATATATTGTTACCCCCAGTGAGGATTTGAACCCCTATGATCTCTCCACAATGCAGAAAAGTACCGGTATCGATTATAGAAAAGGTGCGGGGACATTGGGTACTTCCGAACAGCGCGCGAGCAATGTAGAGGTAAATGCGGCGCTTCAGAAGAAGAGGGATGAAAGGCTGAAGGCGGCTCAGGAAGCCAAAACAAAGTCAGCTGCAAATACCGCGGCAGAAGAGGGAGAGCAGCAGATACCTTCTGAAGAGATACCCCCATCACAAGGACCCCAACTCGGCGATACCGCGAAGGAACTTGAAATGCCCGGCGTAAGGGGCGGCTTATTCACATGGACTGACGACCAGGGTGTGCTCCACGCCACAAATGATATCGGACAGGTTCCGATAAAATACCAAATGAAAGCGATCCAGGGTTCTAAGGGCGTTGACCTGAATAGGGGCAAGAATAAAAACAACAATAGAAATTGATCACTCTCTTCTCGATCAGCTTAGTATATATTTAGACCGGGCTCACTATTTCTTTGTTTTGGTCTTATTTTCTTTTTCACTCAGCTCGGAGACTTTTTCCTCCAGGTTTTCAAGCTTCGCCGAGAGCCTCTTTATTTGCCCCTCCAGTATGTAGAGCGAATCATTCGTGTTTTCCGTGCGCTTAAGCAGCATCACTCCGAGACCGACAAGAGGAGCGACTATGAAAATCAGCTGAAAAAGGTATCCCGGTCCGTTTTCCGAGCAGCTGCTCAGGAACAAGCCCGTATATATTAT
>JBIOKC010000024.1:0-17719 GCA_044451425.1 Thermodesulfobacteriota bacterium | reverse complement strand
TTACTATCCAGCCCCGCTCTCAGATTTCTCGACCGAACGTTCACACGCCCCGCTCAGGCCGTTCACGAATCCCGAGAGCTCATCAAAAAGCTCTTTTTTCTTTTCACCGTGCTTTTCTATAATGCGCACTATCGCGCTTCCCACGATAACGGCGTCCGCATAACGTGCGATCCGCTTGACCTGTTCCGGTGATGATATACCGAAACCCACCCCCACCGGCAGCTTGGTCGCCCGTCTTATCTCGCCTGTGAGGTCTTCGAGCGAATAATCCATATCGGGTCTTACACCCGTGATTCCGGTCACTGAAACAAGGTAAACAAAACCGCTCGCATTTTTCGCCACTACGCTTATCCTGTCGGCAGTGCTCGTTGGAGCCAGAAGGAAAATGAAGTCGAGTCCCGCCTTGTCGGTATGCACCTTGAATTCGCCGGCTTCTTCGGGGGGCAGATCGACTGCGAGAACGGCGTCCACCCCCGCCTCCGCGGCGTCTTTCGCAAATTTTTCCAATCCGTATTTGTAATAGGGGTTGTAGTAACCGAACATGATAATCGGTACCTCCGAATTCTTTCGGATATTTTTTACCGCTTCAAGGACCTTCCTCAGGGTCATCCCCTTTTTGAGCGCTCTTTCCGAGGCAAGCTGTATCGCCGGCCCGTCCGCCATGGGATCCGAAAAGGGAACGCCGAGCTCGATTATATCGGCTCCGCTTTCCTCAAGCCTAAGCACGAGGTCAGCCGTTAACTCCGGAGACGGGTCGCCTGCCGTAATGTAGCTGACAAGCGCTATCCTGTTCCTTTCTTTAAGCTCATTGAACTTATCGGCAAGTCTGCTCATATGATTTTATAATGGAATTGAAATTGGGAAAACCGGTTGACAGTCTATTGTTCCCAAACCACAGCTCTTTTGAATGTTATTTTAAGAGATAACAAAACAATTAATACTAATGAACCCGCCCCATTAGTCGATAGTATCGGACAATCTAACACTCCCGGGGCCAAAGTCAAGATTATAACCGGACGTCGAGCCGGGAATAATTGAAGTGATTTTTCTTGTGGAAAGCGGCATCTTTCGCAACATATCTCATTGCTTCACGCCACTTACGAGAACATTGGAAACGGCGTTTATGTCCTTATCGCCCCGCCCCGAGAGGCATATTATAACTATCGAATCCTTGGGCATAGCAGTCGCCATTTTTCTCGTGTACGCGACCGCATGGGAAGATTCAAGAGCAGGAATTATGCCTTCTATCCGAGAGAGATACTTGAATCCTTCGAGCGCCTCGGCATCGGTAACGTTCGTATAGACAACCCGTTCCGTATCGTGAAGATAAGAATGTTCCGGTCCGACTCCCGGGTAATCGAGACCGGGCGCTACTGAATGCGTACCCCTAACCTGACCATCCTCATCCTGAAGCAGATACGTTTTGTTGCCGTGCAGCACTCCGACCGTTCCGTCCGATATGCTCGCAGCGTGGCGTCCGGTCTCTATACCGCTGCCCGCCGCTTCGACTCCGGTCATTTTAACGGTTTCGTCCCCGAGAAACGGGTAGAAGAGACCCATCGCATTCGAGCCGCCGCCGACGCAGGCGACGAGCATGTCCGGGAGACGCTTTTCTTTCTCGAGAATCTGCTCCCTCGCTTCCTTGCCGAGGATGGACTGGAAGTCCCTCACCATCATCGGATACGGATGCGGCCCCGCGACACTGCCAATGATATAAAAAGTGTTCCTGACGTTCGTTATCCAGTCCCTCATGGCCTCGTTCATCGCGTCTTTAAGCGTCTGAGTCCCCTGAGTGACCTCCCTTACAGTCGCACCCAGAAGCTTCATGCGTGTTACATTGAGCGCCTGCCGTCTCGTATCCTCGATACCCATGAATATCTCGCACTCCATATCGAGGAGCGCCGCGACTGTCGCAGTCGCTACGCCGTGCTGTCCTGCACCCGTCTCCGCTATGATCCTCTTCTTCCCCATACGCGATGCCAGAAGCGCCTGTCCTACCGTATTATTTATCTTGTGAGCGCCTGTATGCGCGAGGTCTTCTCTCTTCAGATAGATCTTCGCTCCGCCGAGGTCTTTGGTCATCCTCTCCGCGAAATAGAGCGGGGTAGGCCGTCCGACATATTCCCTCAGATAGTATTCGAGCTCCTCTTTGAACCTTGGATCGTCCTTGATTTCTAGATATGCCTTTTCGAGCTGCAGTATCGCTGGCATCAGGGTCTCCGAGACATACCTGCCCCCGAATATACCGAAATGTCCCATTTCGTCGGGCACTATGGGTCTAGCAGCCATCTTTCACCGCCTCGATGAATTTCTTCATTTTGATACGATTTTTTCTTCCCGGTGAATCCTCAACCCCTGTACTCACATCCACGGCGTAGGGCTTAATCATCTCAATGGCCCCGGACACGTTTTCAGGTGTTAACCCGCCGGATATTACGATTTTTTTAGATATTTCGATGTCCCTTAACACACCCCAGTCGAAGCTCCGCCCTGTGCCGCCATAGAGTTCGTCCGAATGCTTATCAAAGAGGATAGCCCGAACGGGATAAAGTTCAACCTCCTCCGTGTTCACCGCATCTTTCACCCTGATCGCCTTAATTACTTTATAATCCAGCCCGGCACAAAACTCGGGGCTCTCGTCCCCGTGGAGCTGAAGGGTGTCTATCCCGGATATGCGAGCCGCCTCTTTTATTTCGTCGATTCCCTGATTTACAAAAACCCCCACGGCAGAAACAAACGGGGGGAGAGCGGACACGATTTCAGAGACTTTGGCAGGGTCTATATACCTCTTGCTGCCCCTGTAAAATATAAACCCGAGAGCGTCGGCGCCCATCTCGACCGCGCTCAAAGCATCTTCCGTGTTCGTAATCCCGCACACCTTTACCCTTGTCATCGAAAGGAAAATTATAAAATCACATTCCGCACATGTAAACCCGAATCACCGGCCGCCGATTATCCCTCGATTGCTATTCAGATATTCCATAACGGATTCGGCCATAATCCTGTATCCGTTCTTATTCTCGTGCCCGCCGAAGTCATTCGGGTATATCTACTCGGCGCCTGCGCTCAGGCTTAGAGGTCCGAGCATCTCGATATATTTTATACCGTGCTCCCCGAAATAGATTTTGATCGCAGCGTCGACCTTACTTTCGTTTTCTATCAGATAATCGATCTTGTATGACGCCGGGAGTTCGGTATTACCCTCTATATACTTTGTGAACACGCTCTCCTTGGTAGGGATTATGACCACGAGGAAATCAATCTTTTCTTATGCGCGATCTCGTTCATCCGGTTAAAGAATCCTAGGCTGAGGTCGAGCCCTTCCCTCACCCGATTATCTTTCAAAACGAGCCCCCTGAGCCGCTGGCCGGGACTGAATCCGGTTTTATCCCGGCTTTTTCATCCCTGAACATAACGATCTCCTCCCCCCTACTCATCCTCCTCACCTGTCTCAGGCTGTCACCTACGAAAGATGAGCTCACAAGCCTGTATAATACGCTATGTCCCGCAAGCCAATCGGCTATCCCGTATGATGAATCTTCATCATCCTCGTCTCCGCTCTCGGACGCCGAGGAGAACTCTGGTTTTCTGAGCTGCTTCCAATGCGGGACATTGTATACAGCGGTGAAAGAGTCTTTGACATCATTACCGATATAAAAGCCCACAATAATAATCTTCGGGCGAAGCGTGAGAGCCTCTTTCTCCATAAGGTACAGATACTCGGCCGGCCCGTAGCCACCGTGGGACATATTATTTACCGTTTTACCCATCATCCTCCCCAACGCTGAGAGCCAGGAATCCCTCGCTCTCGGGACCGTTAGAATGACCCTTGATTTCTCGATTATCCCGTATTTCTCTCTGAGTGTCCGTAATTTTTTCTTATCGGGCTCTTGAGAGAGCATTTCCTATCCGAACCCGTTGTATATGACACTGATCTTGCTAGCCGGGACGCCTATGCTCTCAAGAAGCTCCTCTGTATTTCTGCTGACCGCGATAACGACACCAGCACGCCTGTAGAGCCTCCTCATGGGGAACCTCATCATCCTTTTCAGAAATCTGTTCACGTAAAAGCATGTGGTGACGCCCGAGCCCGCATCGTGTACCGCGGGTAGAAACGATATACATGGCAAGAGACCCCCCCTGCAGCCTCTGCCTCTTCGGTAATGAAGAGTACGACGTCAGGTTTTTCATTGCGGACTGTAATCATGAGGAAAAACCAGCCGAGCAGTATATCGGCGTATGGAATGACCTTTATCCATTTACTGCCGAGTCCCGGGATTCTTATCACCCGGCATTCGTGTCTCGTGGTAATCTCTCTGTCGTCACGGCCGTATCCAGGCGCCAGCACTACTGTCTCCATACCCGAGGCCGAAATGCCTTTTGCGAGCCTGAAGCTCGTAGTAGCAAGCACCCCCAGAAATGGAGGGAACTCATGGGTATAAATAAGAATTTTCATAAAAGGGGCTATCGGAATTCCGTTAAAACAGTACTGATTATCGAGAGCATGCGCTATTGCACTTTACCTTATAATACACTATATTTCGTGCTAGATTCTCCGGCGGGGATGGGTCGAAGACGGAGTTCAAAACATTTAGATAATCCGTCCGAGAGCCTAGACACGGGAGAGTGCCATGGATGAGTTTGAAACCCAGTTGATAGAGATTCTTTGCCGAGGGGCGGGGCAGGGGAATTCCAATACAGATAGACTCACGCAGACCATCATTCAATCGAACCCCGATCTCGACTATAATCAGACCAAAATAAGGGTAGTCGAGGCTCTGAACGACCTGAAAGACAAGGGCCATATACAGATAATGACCATCAACTGGGAACTCGGCGATGAATTCCTGTATATCTGTACCAATATTATCGAATAGCCCGGACCCTTTCGATCTTTTTGCAGTACATTTTACCCTGGCGGAGGAGAACCTTTTTTCATAATCGACGGAACGATTGAATGCCCGCACTCGACTACATCAGGATTGTCGGAATATCGGATATAAAGTCAGTGGGCAACGGCCCTTCCGATGTGACTTTCAATATTGAGTACTCGGGGGACGCGGATTTTAGCATCCCGAAGATGGGCATTATCACGATACGGCTTACGGAGTTCATCGATACGAGCGAATTCGGGATAGAAGAAATAGAAAAGATAGCTTCGCGTCTAATAAGACAAGTCCTTATCAGGGAAAGGGATAAGGACGGCTCGATAATCATATTGCATGTCCTGGGACTGCCTCTGGACGAGTGGCTCAGGATGAACGTTCCATTCCTAAGGCATTGATTACTCTTCCAAAATTGCAAATTAAGCGGCGTTCTTAACCCCGCAAATCGGATTTATCCATAAATACACAAATCATCTTACAAATCTTAATTTTATCGTGTATAATCAGTGCCAGTTATCTTTAAGTGGATTACTTAGTTCTTTGAAAACCTAGACCCAAAAGCATGACCGGATCTCGGTCTTTAACCGGGATAGTGCGTTACTAAAGATTTTTGTCTCTGCAGGAGGTATAGGTATGATGCTTAGGCGTTCCCTGATTATTCTGATCGCTCTTGTCCTTCCGGCAACTGCTTTAGCAGCCAAAAAATACGTGGTAAAGAGTGGTGATAACCTTTACGATTTATCAATTAAATTTGGCGTTTCAGTCGATGAATTAAAATCAATAAACAACCTAAAAAACGACAGACTCAATATTGGCGATCAGTTAACAATAGGTGAGTCCGCAAACAAGAAGGATGACAAAGACAATAGCACAGCAAGTAGCAATAATAACGAATACTTTGTAAAACATGGCGATACGTTAGGCGAGATAGCAGATAAATACAGTGTATCTATCGATAGCTTGCAAAAAGCAAATGGATTAAAGACAACAAAATTACAAATCGGACAAAAACTTTTAATCCCCCAACCAAATTCCGTATCCGTTCAAGTCAACGCAACGAAAGCTCCCTCAATAGCAGCATCTGATGCAGGGTCCGCAAGTGTAAAGCCCGAACCCGCAGATAGAACATCAGCGACTCCCACCGAGTACACGGTTCGCAAGGGTGATACGCTCGGCCACATCGCGGTAAAGTTCAACATATCAGGCGTTAAAATCAAAAACGCTAACGGTCTTAAAAACGATAGTCTTCAGATAGGACAAGTCCTTAGAATACCGATCTCGAATCGAATTTCAGCAGTCACTCAAGCTCCCTCCAAGAAAGGTATAAGCAAAGACACATCTCCTCAAAAGAAAGACGGCTATTATGTTGTAGGAAAAGGTGATACGCCAGGCGAGATAGCCGGGAAGCTGGGGGTGAGAACAGATGAATTAATAAAACTGAATAGCCTTAACAGTAAAAACCTTCAGATAGGTCAAAAACTTATTATTCCCGGATATAAACCGCAAACGATAGCGCGCGGTACGAAAGAAACCGCTGCTGCTGAATCCAACAACAACATCCAAGTTGCAAAAGATTTAGAGCATAAGGAACCGGGTAAAACGCGGCAAACCGAATATATTGTTCAAAAGGGCGATACCCCGAGTGAAATCGCTGAAAAACTAGGCGTCAGAACAGATGAACTGGGAAGTTTAAACAACCTCAGCGGCAAGACATTGCATATAGGTCAGAAGTTGGTCGTCCCGGGGTCTCACGAGGAGATCGGCAAAGAAGCCGCTTCGCTCGATACCGATAAGGGGGATACAAAACATAACCATGCCGCAGTTAAAACCGAGACACAGAAAGAAATTCCTTCAGATTATATCGTCAAGAATGGGGATACTCTCTACGACCTGGCAAATAAGTACGGAACATCGATAGATAGCATCAAGAAGAGCAACAATCTTAAGAACTACAATCTTAGTATCGGTCAGAAGCTCGTATTCAACGGAAGGGCCGCTCCCCCGACAGATAAGGACTTCGGGCAGACAAAAAATCAGGATATGCAGTCCGATTCCACTGCCGCAAAAACTACAGCCGAAAAGTATAATCAGTGTTACACAGTGAGGAAAGGGGACACCCTAGGACACCTCGCGATTAAATTCGGAATTTCTCAGAGCGAGCTCAAAAACGCGAACGGGCTCAAAAACAGCAATTTGAGGATCGGCCAGGTGCTCACGGTACCCGGGACAGTGCCGGCACAGAAAACCGAACAAATTGTCGCCAGGGAGTCCGCGCCGGCAGCGACAAGCGAGAAATATATAAAGAAAAGATATGTCGTTAAGGCGGGCGACACTCTGAGCGGCATCGCGAGCAACTTCGGCGTTACAGCAGGAGAAATCAAAAAAGCAAGCGCTCTCAAGAATGCCGTAATTAACAAGGGCGACATACTCCTGATACCGGTACCACAGGAGAAGGTAGCCAGGTCCAATTATAAATACACAGTCGTCGCAGGAGACTCGCTCGGCAAGATAAGCAAGAAATTCAACGTTCCGGTAAAAGAGCTCAAGGAGATAAACAGACTCACCAGCAATCATATACATAAGGGCATGAAGCTGAATATTCCCGGGCGCTACTACCCCTTATCCTCGGACGATACGTCGGAGGCCGCAGCCGGGGTATTAAGTCCGAGAGGCGAGTATGTGGCCAAGAAAGGAGACTCTCTCGGACGCATAGCCCGCCGCTTCGGAGTAACGATTAAGGAACTCAAGAAAGAGAACAATATAAAGGGGAATACGGTAAATCCGGGAAAGGTCATATACATCCCAGGCTACGAACACCGGGGAACGGAGTACATGGCGGTAACAAAGACAGAAAGAATTAAGGATTCTAATAGCAATTCGATTAACGCCAACGGTCAGCCTCAAAACTCGGAGACTGATTCAAAGAACGGCAAATTCTCAAAAGAAAGTATCATAGAGGTGGCCAAGAAGTACCTGGGAGCTCCATACAAGTTCGGGGGTTACGACCTCGCGACCGGGATCGACTGTTCCGGATACGTAAAGAAAATATTCAGCAGATTCAACGTTTACCTTCCAAGAACGGCAAGAGACATCTACTATACGTCAGGTTCGACCATATCTAAAAGCAATCTCGATAATGGAGACCTCGTGTTTTTCCACACATATGCGAGGTACCCTTCGCACGTTGGGATATACATAGGGAACGACGAGTTCATTCATGCATCCTCGGCGTCACGTATGGTAACCATCGACAGTTTGAACAAGCAATACTACAGAGCGCGCTACATAGGCGCTAAAAGGATCCAGATGTCGGGCCTATTTTACAGTGAGCTGTCCAAAGACTATGCTGGGTTCAAGAACTAGAGGTCTACAAATAGAAAATCATAAGCCTTCTTGATTGCAGAAAATTAATTGTTCCCGGGACGCACGATAGGCCGGAAATCCCGATCCGGCTGTCCCGCCGTAACCGTCAGAGTCCATTGAAAGATAGTAAGCGCTGTTTATATTATTTAAGATTAAAATCATGGACCAGCTCATACAAAACTACAGGGATTATTTAAGCTCCGAACGGAATTACTCGAAACACACAGTAAAAGCGTATATAACCGACGTCGGAGAGTTCTGCCGTGTAATAAAGGAAAAAAAGCTGGTCAGCGGCAAAGAAGGCGGAATAGACTTCAAAAAGCTCGATGAGACGCCTGTCAGAGCCTACATAAGCTGGCTCTATACGAAGAACTCGAGGACATCAGTATCGAGAAAGCTGGCGTCGGTGAGGACTTTCTTCGAATTCTTGATTAGGAAAGGCGTTCTCAAAAATAACCTTGCAAAGCTTGTGCCCACACCCCGCGGAGAAAAAAGACTCCCGACGTTCCTTACGGTTGACGAGGTCTTCAAGCTTTTGGATATAAAGGGTTCGGGAGACGCGCTAATATCACGAGACATTGCCGTATTAGAGCTCCTGTACTCGAGCGGCCTCAGGGTGAGCGAACTCGTGGGAATTAACCTGAACGACCTCGACCTCAATAACATGACGGTCAAGGTTCTGGGAAAAGGGAATAAGGAGAGAATTGTCCCTGTAGGCTCGAAGGCCGGAGACGCGCTTAAGGAATATTTATACGCCCGCCTCGACATGAATCCCGCGGGGGACAGCCTTTTCGTAAATTCCAGAGGCGGAAGGCTGAATGTCAGGAGTGTGGACAGGATTATCAAGAAATATGCTGCGATCGCCGGGATACCTAAAAACGTGAGCCCCCACGTGCTCAGGCATACTTTTGCGACACATTTGCTTGGGGGGGGCGCAGACCTCCGTGCTATTCAGGAGATGCTCGGTCATAAGAGCCTTTCGACAACTCAAAGATATACACACACATCGATCGAGAAATTGATGGAAATTTACGATAAAACACACCCGAGAGCGTGATCATGGAAAGCTTCCACGGAACAACGATACTTTGCGTAAAGATTGGAGATAAAGTCGCTATGGCGGGGGACGGTCAGGTAACGCTCGGCCACGCGGCGATTAAGCATTCGGCGAAAAAGGTCAGAAAGATATTCGAGGGAAAGGTGCTTGTGGGGTTCTCAGGGGCTACGGCAGACGCCATGACCCTCTTCGACAAGTTCGAGGCTAAGCTTGAGGAATTCAGAGGCAACCTCAGGAGAGCGGCCGTAGAGCTCGCGAGGGACTGGAGAACGGACCGGATACTCAGGAGGCTGGAAGCGCTCCTAGCAGTAGCCGACAAAGAAAGTATGTTCCTCATCTCGGGCAGCGGAGACGTGCTCGAGCCCGACGATAACGTAGTGGCGGTGGGATCGGGAGGCTCTTACGCCCAGGCAGCCGCAAAGGCGCTTTCAAGACATTCGCATTTGAGCGCGAGGGAGATCGCCGAGGAGTCTTTAAAGATCGCATCCGAAATATGCATTTATACCAACGACAAAATTACAGTAGAGGAACTCTAATAAAATGAACAGCGAAACATTTTTCACTCCGAGAGAGATCGTCTCCGAGCTCGACAAGTACATCATCGGGCAGAACAAGGCGAAGCGGGCCGTTTCTATAGCGCTACGCAACAGATGGAGACGCCAGCACGTATCCCCTGAGCTAAAGGATGAAATAGCGCCCAAGAACATACTCATGATAGGCCCTACCGGAGTAGGAAAGACAGAGATCGCCAGAAGGCTCGCGAAGCTCGCCCAAGCTCCATTTCTTAAAGTCGAGGCGTCGAAATTCACGGAAGTGGGCTACGTGGGCAGGGACGTTGAGTCGATGATAAGAGACCTCACCGACATAGCCATAAAAATGATAACCGACGAAGAGAAGAATACGGTCAGAACAAAAGCCGAAGATCATGCCGAGGAAAGGATGCTCGACCTCCTTTTCCCGACCGCTCAGGGCGCGGAGGCCCAGTCGGAAACGGGCGTGGAGACGAGAGAAAAGCTCCGGAAGCTGCTCAGGGAAGGAAAGCTCGACGAAAGGTTCGTGGATATCGAGGTGACTTCCAAGAATTTCCCAATTCAGGTCTTCTCCCCTCAGGGCCTGGAGGAGATGGACGTAAACCTGTCGGACATGCTCGGGAACCTTTTCCCGAAAAAAACGAAGAAGAGAAAGGTCAAGGTTCCGGAAGCGCTGGATGTGCTCGTACAGGAGGAGGCGCAGAAGCTTATAGATATGGACAACGTCGTCAAAATGGCGATCGAGCGTGTCGAGCAGTCGGGGATAATATTCATAGACGAGATCGATAAAGTCGCAGGGCGAGAGAGCACCGCTGGCCCCGATGTATCGCGGGAAGGCGTGCAGAGAGACCTGCTGCCAATAATAGAAGGCTGCACAGTGAACACGAAGCACGGGATGGTTAGGACCGATCATATATTATTCATCGGCGCGGGCGCATTTCACGTATCGAAGCCCTCGGACCTTATTCCAGAGCTACAGGGAAGATTCCCGATAAGAGTCGAGCTCGAGCCGCTCACGACGGAAGACTTTATAAATATCCTGACGCAGCCCAAGAACGCCCTGATAAAACAATATACGGAGCTCCTGAACACTGAAAAGATAGAGCTCAAGTTCAAAGAAGACGCTATCAAAGAGATAGCCGAGACCGCTCAGACCGTCAACGAATCCACCGAGAACATAGGCGCAAGGAGGCTCTATACAATCATGGAGAGAATGCTCGACGATATTTCGTTCAACGCTCCCGACATGGCCCAGCAAACCATAGAGATCGACGCGAAATACGTGAGAGATAAGATCGCCGATATAGTGAAGGACAGAGACCTTAGTAGATATATATTATAGAAAAGACCTGCAGACGATCAGTCGGTTTAATCACGAAGTCCTTTAATGCGGCGCTTATGCACCTCAGCACAAAATCGAAGCATCACTCCGCTGCGAAGTTACGGCTTGCTCTGCCAGATCGCCTTCCCGATGAAAAAAGGTCCGAGGCTCTCGAGGTACATAGACGTCTGCTTGGTCTTACGCATGGACTGAATGAGTATAGAGAGCGGGCATAGCTCCTTCCCGAGGACACCGATTACGAAGTCGTTGTCGTTCTTGTCGAGTCCGTGACAGGCGAGTCTGATGTCCTTTCCGTATCCCGCGTCCCCGAATTTGAAGCCGAGCTTCCCGTGCTCCCCGAGAATGGAACGCTGTTCTTCCGCGGACAGGGTTTCGAACAGTTTATTTCTCCTGAGCGGATACCAGATCACCCACGGGAGTCCGGGGTCGAGCACCCTTTCCCGGGGCCGGTCGACCAGCACCCTTTCGAGATCCGGCTCATACCCGAACGAATAAGTCCTTCCGAGCATCGTGTATTCGGGCTTAGGCGTTAGCTCAGTAAAGGGCGGGCGGTTGAGAAACTCCCTGAGTCCGCCTACGAAGAAATCAGGGGCCTCGTTCATCGACAGAAGTCCTACGCCGTAGGGATCGTTAACATCCGCATAAAGTGCGAATTCCATCCCTGATTTCTTCAATTCTTCTATCAGTTTCTTGGCATTATGGCAGTTCCCGAAAGCGAGGAGCTGCATAAGGAGCCTCTTGTCCGAAGAAAGCACCGTACCATCCTTCGCCCTCCCTTTCTCGCTTATATCGAGATGCGTTTGTTCGGTATCAATAGACATTTCTCTACCTCCGAGATTATAAAATATAACAGGGAAAGCGCGTATTGGCGATTGAGGAGCCCTATTTATCTACCCTTCCGGAATCCGTAATTCCAGATATACAGTTACTGCTCACATTGTCTGATTGCGGGGAATAATATACCCGCCTCGGAAGTGCCCGGTTATAGTATATTCGGCATCCGCGGACGAGGAGGAGAGTGTGCTATCAATAGTTGCGGGCTTACGGAAAGATTTTATTGGCATAAATATATATTTACTTTATACTAATCAGCTTTATTTTCAGGCGGAAACAGAGGCAGATGAAGAACCTGATACAGAAGGCAAAAACACTCGTAGAAGCCCTTCCCTACATCAAGGAATTCTACGGAGAGACGATAGTCATCAAATACGGCGGGAGCATAGGGGACGACGACCTCTCGAACTTCGCCCGTGACATAGTGCTCATGAAATTCGTGGGCATACATCCGGTCGTCGTTCACGGAGGAGGTCCCCAGATCGGTAGCCACCTCAAGAGGCTCGGGATAGAATCGAAATTCATAGCCGGACTCAGGGTGACGGACGAAGAGACGATGGAAGTCGTTGAGATGGTCCTCGTCGGGAAGGTCAACCAGAAGATAATAGAAACCATACATTCCATGGGCGGAAAGGCGGTCGGTACTTCGGGCAAGGAAGGGAAAATGATCCTGGCAAGGAAGCTCGACGTGAAAAAATTCGCGCTCGAGAACGGGCTCGATGTACCGGAGGACGCAGACCTCGGTATGGTGGGAGAGGTCGAGTGCGTAAACCCTCACCTGATAAAGGTGCTCGAGAGCTCGGGTTTTATACCGATAATCGCGCCCATAGGATTCGACGAAGAGGGAAAAACATACAACATAAACGCGGACCACCTGGCGGGCAAGATCGCTGGGGCGCTCAAAGCAGCCAAATTGATACTCATGACAAACGTCCCCGGTATTATGGATAAGGAGAAAAACCTCCTTTCGAGTATCACCGAATCGCAGGCAAGGCACCTTATCAAAAAAGAGATAATCTCGAGCGGCATGATACCCAAAGTCATGTGCGCAATCGAAGCCCTTCACGACGGCGTGCAGAAAGTCCACATCATAGACGGGACCATAGAGCATTCGCTCATACTCGAAATATTCACAGACGCCGGTATCGGAACGGAGATTCAGCTTTGAAAACCGAAGATATAATTGCCGGCACCTCCGAATATCTCATGAATACGTATGGCAGATACCCGATCGCCATGGTCAGGGGCAAGGGCTCATGGGTATGGGACGCCGATGGAAATAAGTACCTGGATTTCATAACCGGCATAGCCGTAAACAACCTGGGACACTGTCATCCGAACGTCGTCATGGCGATCTCGAAGCAGTCGAAGAAGCTGGTCCAGGTATGCAATCTCTTTCACATCGATAAACAGGTAGAGTTCGCGAAAATGCTCGTAGACAACTCTTTCGCGGACAAGGTGTTCTTCTGTAACAGCGGGGCCGAGGCAAACGAAGGGGCGATAAAACTCGCGAGGAAATGGGGCACGGCGAACGGCGGGAGATATAAAATCGTCCACGCCAGAGATTCATTCCATGGAAGGACGCTCGGCGCATTAAGCGCGACCAGCAAGAAATATCAAAACGGCTTCAAACCCCTTGTACCAGGATTCAAGCCCGTACCCTACGGAAAGATCGGGCCGATTGAAAGGGCCCTCCGCGACGAAAAGGTCTGCGCAGTTATTCTGGAGCCGATTCAGGGGGAAAACGGCGTGATTATTCCGTATGAAAATTTTCTCAAGGACGCAAGAAAGCTCTGTACCAGTAAAAAGGTGCTCCTCATACTCGATGAAATACAGGTGGGGCTAGGCAGGACCGGGAAGCTATTCGCATACGAGCACCATGGGATTAAGCCCGATATTATGACACTCGCAAAGGCATTGGGCGGTGGAATACCCTGCGGTGCGTTCCTTGCCACGGATAAAGTGGCAAAACACCTCTCACCCGGCAATCACGGGACTACCCTGGGCGGGAACCCTCTTGCGATGAGCGCGGGTATCGCTGTGCTGAAAACGATTGCCGAGGAAGGACTGCTGAACAATGCGGACGGGATGGGAGAATATTTCCTTGGCGGGCTCCGTTCCGTTAAAGAAGATTATGGTGAGCATATAAGGAATGTAAGGGGTAAAGGACTGATACTCGGCGTCGAATTCAAGAACCCCGAAATCGCCAGGGACGCCGTAGGGAAATGTATGAATGATGGGCTCCTTACCATATTGACGGAGCAAAAAGTAATGAGAATATTGCCGCCCCTCACCGTGAGCGGGAAAGAGATAGATCAAGCGCTTAAAATAATCAGTCGTACATTGAAAGAGGTACGGGTTGCCTAGGCATCTCCTCAGCATATCTGACCTGTCGAAGAGGGATCTCGAATCCCTGTTTAAAAGAGCCTCCAAGCTCAAAGCCGAAAAGAATAGAGGCAAGTCTCGGCTGACTCTGAAAGGGAAATCGATAGGACTCGTTTTCGAGAAGTTATCTACCAGAACGAGGGTATCGTTCGAGGTGGCTCTAAACGATCTCGGAGCGAATTCGCTTTACCTGAACCCGAACGACATGCAGCTCGGAAGAGGAGAAACTATAGCCGACACAGCGAGAATACTTTCTTCATACCTGGACGGAGTTATCCTGAGAACGTATCAACAGTTGAGGCTCGACGAGTTCGCAAAGTACGCAACCGTACCAGTCATAAATGCGCTCACCGATTTCGAGCACCCGACACAAATAGTATCCGATCTGTTTACGATTAAAGAAAAAGGCATAGACCTCGGGAGAATGAAGCTTGCATTCATCGGCGACGGAAACAACGTGGTGAATTCATTCATCGGAGCCGCGGGCATTCTGGGGTTCCGCATGTCCATCGCGACGCCCGGAGGATACGAGCCCGACTTGAACGCTCTCAAGAGAAAAGGGATTACAGCCGGCTCCAATATCGAGGTCGTGAATGATCCAGCAAAAGTCGCCTCAAATGCGGACGTCTTATATACGGACGTTTGGGTCAGTATGGGACAGGAGAAAGACAGCGGAAAGAGGAATAAAGTTTTCAGACCCTACCAGATAAATAAAAAGCTCCTTTCCTATGCCAAACCAGAAGTACTCGTCATGCACTGTCTGCCGGCGCATAGAGGGGAGGAAATTACGGATGAAGTTGCCGACGGACCCAACTCGATTATCTTCGAGCAGGCGGAGAACAAATTACACTCGGGCAAAGCAATTCTGGAGATGCACATTAACGCATAAACATCTATAAGCTCAATGCACGGCGTACCCGTCATACAGCCGTTACCCTTAATACAGCTGCTTCTCAATAATCCTCGTCAATATTAATCCTAGGGTTGTAATCGATGTCGAACACCCGTCTTATGGGTTCCGAATTGAACACCCAGTAAGTGCCCTTTACGAATACGCTCGTAACGGCGAGAGGCGGTCTTAATGCAAGGCTCATGAGCTTAAACGGATGAAGCGCGTCGCCAGGGTTATATTTGTAGTCAGTAATCTGCGGAGCCTGCGCATAGGCGGAAGAAACGAAAAGCATAAGACCCAGTATCGATAACGCGAAATATCTCATGTCCATCTCCCCTTTAAAGTAAATTATTAACTTCTCACCCAAATTATAGTTTCGTTACCCAAATTAGTCAATGGGGGTGCAAATGCAATCCCGAATGGTTAAACTCCATAGTTAAAGCTTGAAGTTAAATACAGCCAACAAAATGGAGATCCGCCCTCTCCGGAGAAGCGGTTCTAATTTATAATGGCTGGTATAATATGAAAGATTACTTGAAAATGAATCGTAACATTAATAGAATTATAATTTCCGAGGTTAGATATTAGATGAGAAGAGGTGAAAAGGTATATTATGTAAAGGACTTCATTCAAACCGTTCCTCTTCCCTCGCCCAAGAAAATATTCAGTGAACTAGAGAAGCATGGCTACAGGGGTCAGTCTCTGGCCAGAAAAGCCGTGTCACTCGCCTCATACAGGCACGTCAAGAGGCTGAAGCTCCTCCATACGAAAAATATTCCGAGGACGAGCCTCCCTCCGAGGCCAAACACGATACTTATGGGGCCGACCGGATGCGGTAAAACATACCTCATCGAGTTACTATTCGGCGAGATATTCAAGCTCCCCTACGTTATTATAGACATGACCAAGTTTACGGAATCAGGGTATGTGGGCGACGACGTCGTCAACATACTGGTCCAGCTCGTATACGCCGCAAACGAAAGCATAGACATTGCGGAATGCGGAGTAATCGTCCTTGATGAATTCGACAAGATAGCAGGCGCTTACAGCAGCGCAAGATTTGCGGGACAGGGAACGACCAAAGACGTCTCCGGATACGGCGTCCAGAGGGAACTCCTTAAAATCCTCGAAGGTACGGACGTTCAGATACCGCTTGACTTCGGGTTTTCGAGTAGGGGACCGCGCGCCCTTATCTCCACCCGGGACATCACCTTCTTTTCCGTAGGAGCGTTTTCCGGGATAAGGGGACTACTCGAAAGAAAGGGGATGGGATTCTTACAGGCGCTTGAGGAGAACGGCGAAGACGAGAACACCATCGCATATAACCTCTCGGAAGAAGAAGCGGACGATATTACCAAGTTTCATATGTTCGGTTTTCTGCCGGAACTTATTTCGAGATTCAACAGGATCGTCCCGTTTTCCCCGCTCCACAGAAACACATTATGGGAAATCATTCAGATCAAAACGCAGAACTATCAGAGGGAATTCGAGGAAGAGGGCTTTAAACTCCACATAGAACCTACAGTAATCGATTTCATAATCGACGAAGCGATCAGGAGACAGACCGGCGCAAGGGGCCTCGACGTCATCATATCGAAATACCTTGAAGAAGTGGCTTTCGAAACATTCGGAAAGGGCGACGAGGGAGAAGTAACGCTTACACTCGATTCGGGCGGAGTTTCGCACATAGTCAAGAGACGCGCATGAAGATATCGATTGTAAGCCTCGGCTGCTCTAAAAACCTGGTTGACAGCGAGATCATAACCGGAGCATTAGAAAACGCGGGACACGAGATCTCATCCGAAAGGGATGCCGAAGTAATAATCGTCAACACATGCGGCTTCATCGGCGACGCTAAGAAGGAATCGATCGAAACCATACTCGAGCTCTCAAAAAGAAAAGAGAACGGAGCCTGCCGAAAGCTGATTGTTACAGGCTGCCTCGTCGAAAGGTATTCTAAAGAATTAAGCCGGGAGCTTCCCGAAGTGGACGCTTTCTGGGGAACGGGGAACCTGCTTAAAATAGATGAGGCCCTGAATGATTTGCCCGGTGAAAAAATCTACCGGAACCCGCCCGGGACCCTATACGACCCCGATACACCGAGAGTACTCCTCACCCCGCCTCACTATGCTTATGTCAAAGTTTCGGAAGGGTGCTCGAGGACCTGCTCATTCTGCATAATCCCGAAAATGAGGGGAATCATGAAGAGCAGGGCCGTCGAATCGATTACCGGGGAAGTAAACCGTCTCGCGCTCCGGGGAGTGAAGGAAATTAACCTCATAGCCCAGGACATGACGAGCTACGGAAGGGACATCGGAACGAACCTCGAGAATATGCTGAGAGAACTCGTAAAATCAGACGGCATAAAATGGATAAGGATCCATTACTGCTATCCCTGGGGTTTATCAGATTCCCTCATCGACCTAATAG
>JBIOKC010000023.1:0-18271 GCA_044451425.1 Thermodesulfobacteriota bacterium | reverse complement strand
GGGGTCTTCTTCGCGAGTGTAAATGTTACAGTATCCCCTCAGTGCCCTGAATACTAAAGGTATCGCTGTCAGGTTCATTGTTATTATTGCTGTCCCCGAGACTTGCATGGGTGGATGTTGTATCCCTGTCTTCAGACAGGTCTACAGACAAAGTATACATAGTCATTGCAAGAAACACTTCCTCATCATCTTTTGTTAAGTGAAATTTTACCTCAGCTTCCTGGCCAGAAATATCTGTGCCATTACGGGAGATTTCGTAGGTAGAGCATGCCCATTTCCCATAGGGGGAGTATTTTGTGACTTCAGCACTATAAAATTTAAATTTTTCAGTGCCAGGATTGATAATATTACTTCCACTAATCCTAAGGTATGGACCACTACACGCGATCATTAAATCTGGGGTTTTGTCCTCTTTTGGATAAGTTACATAAAAAGGTATTTCATGAGAAAATGCTTTGTATGGGTAAGCCGCAATAAAACTCAAAGCTAATGCTTTAAATAGATATCTAGATACCGTCACAAACTTATCCTCCCTTGAATAAGATTATAACTATGATTTTTAATTAACAAAATTAAAGCTGCTTATTCGCTCATGCTAATCAAAGTAATTGTGGTTAAATGCCCCTTCAAATGGGACTATTGTAGAGTCAGATTTGCAAAGGAAAATATCTATGCTAGTTGTCATCAGAATTGATATTAAGTCTTACATTCTTGAGTATTCCAACTTAAACCGGGCTTGACAAAAGGGGTGCTGTACAAGTATATAGATATCGAGTAAGCCCACTGATCACATAATATTTATACTTTAATAAAATAAAACGACTGGAGACCCTGATGATGGCATAAAATAAAAATTGCTGCCGGGCTCACCGCCCTGGCAGCACTCGAATGCCGCAATTAAGGTTGCCCATACCCTTTTTTATTTTCGCGCGGCAAAACTCATTCCTGTCAATTCATCCCCCTACTCCTCATATATTATAATACTTTTCGGCTCTTGAATATTCCCTGTATTGAAAAATAATGCGAATTTTGTCCTTGAATCAGTACAAATTATTGTTAGG
This sequence comes from Thermodesulfobacteriota bacterium, assembly GCA_044451425.1. GTDB lineage: Bacteria > Desulfobacterota_D > UBA1144 > Nemesobacterales > UBA2774 > 2-12-FULL-53-21. The sequence goes on along the minus strand of JBIOKC010000023.1, from coordinate 17,210 downwards.
AGCCAGCAAATATATTCAGTTCGGGATAGAGTGCGCGAATAAAAGCCTACATTCTATCCCGGTATCCAAGATGGCGGTAGGTGGAGGGAACGGACCCGGGATAGGAATGTAGGAAATTTCCCTTACTCATGATTTGACACATGCGGTTGTGGTATAGACATTTCAGATAAAAAAGTACCCAATACAATTTTTATATACCACTCATTTTTTCGACCTTGCGGAATTTATTCGCGCCTTCCCTTAAAGGAAACTTCTTCGGGAAAATCGGTATACGGGACACGACTCAGACATCCAGATCTTTTACTGAACCACCGATCCGGATACGCGCACCTGCATCGTTTCCGGTGAATGCATTTTGTTTCAATGCTTATAGAGGATTGGCTTTGATGTCGAAATTTTTCTAGGAATAATAGTTCGTCTATAATTCCGGCGGGAGCATAAGTCTATACCGGCCTCAGCTTTTCGCGTATCTTTTCGAGAGTCACGCGGTAATGCTCCCCGTATTGCCTGTACTTGCCGTCCTTGAATAGATCGTGCGCCCTCAGCCTTATCTGCCGCTTGGTCTCATCCGGGAACGTATCCAGGTTCTGCTCCGAGAGGAATACCGCGGAATAACAAGAGATGTTGTCATGTCCCCTTATGAATATATCGGCGAGCATCTTGGCAGACGCTTCGAGGTCCGATTCCCCGAGCACGTAAACACAAGCCTCCTGCCAGATATGGGTCCTGCTTCCGAACATCTTTTTGAGCGAGTGCCAATCGAGGTCAGTAAATCCCCCGAGGATACCTGCACCGTCACGGAAATCCCGCTCGTACCAGTTATCCCCCGGGTGGATATTGCCGTTAGCCGTATGTTCCTTGATGTGTCTGTCGAATTGCTCTGTAGCGTCCATTTCCTTTATTTATCCCGCGCCCGCCCGGAGGTGCCGCTCTGGTCGGCTCTACCTGGAAAGCGATAGGAATATTGTACACAAATTATTTTTTGTGGCTAACGAAGGCCGGAATAGTATCCGTCACAGAAACAAAGGAACGGCATCGAGCGCCTGCCCGCAGGCAACCGAAACACGCGCTTTTACGAGCGGATTCGATCCGCCTCTCACTCCTTATACTTCACGCCGCACCCGTAGGGCTTCGATTCGGGCGTGCCGATGGGCTTCCCGGCGAGCGCTTCCGTAAGAGCGAGGTCTATGTAGTTCGTCGCCTTCGGTATGTCCGCGACGTCCGTAGACGCGATGCTGTCGGCAGCGCCCTTGTATATGAGCTTCCCCTCCGGGTTTATAATAAAAATATCGGGAGTGGTTTTCGCACCGTAGAGCTTGCCGATCTCACCCGACGGGTCAAGCACGATGTACGCCGATGAGGTCCCGTTCGCGTCAGCTTCCTTCTTGGACATCGCGGCATCCCTGTAGTCGCTGTGTGTATCGCTTGTAGAGTTTATCGAGATCCACACGACCCCCTCCTCCGTGTACTTCCTCTGGAGGTCCTGCATCTTGTCGCTCTTGTAGTGTTTCCGTGTGAACGGACAGCCGTGGTTAAACCATTCGAGCACTACTAGCTTCCCCCGGAAATCCGAGATCTTGGCCTTTGTCCCTTCTATGTCCGTAAACGTGAATTCGGGTGCGGGCTTATTTACCACGACCTCCGCCGCGTGCGTCCGCACCGCCGCGCATAACAGAAGCATGAATGACACCGGAATAAGCAGCGCTGCCTTTGCGATCGATATTGCTCTCAATATGCACTCTCCGTTCCCTGATTTTGTTGAGGGAAAATCATAACCATATCTCTCCTGCCTTGCCGCAATTTTTATATTAAATCCACATACAAGCGGGTATTATATTAAGAACGGTATTCCTGCAGTCGTATGTAGTTTATCCAAATTATAGTGATTAGTCGATGTTGTGCCTATTCAACAATTTTCAATGTTAATATTTATTAATTGACAGACATCAGTTTTTTGTAAGATTATGATATAGCATTGATTTAATCAGTATACGCCCTGAATGTCTCCCTCAATGCTTTAAGGCGTATAGGTTAGGGTTACCCATACCCGGTTATGGATTATGCTATGGCGAAAGGTATGTCGCTGATACACCGTCCTGCCTTTTAGTATCGTGCTTAAGTATCACCCTTTAATATTCCCAACTCGTACTCTTATATCGAAAATCTAAACCGAATCTCATACCGAGCCGCAACACACCGAACCCGGATTAATTCCATACATCTAACCAGCTTTGACAGCTCACCGCTTTAGTATATTATTCAGCCGTTTCCATAGTGTGAAAATAATCCCGTCTCCCGCCGCTGCTCCACCCCCTAACCCTAAACTTACCCCCTCGAAATCTCGTCCCCTTCGGGTATTATCTATAACTCTGCAAAGCGGCGGATTCCTTGCATTCCCGTCGGTAATGCCATCGCGAAAGGAGTTCGATTATGGGTTTTGAAGATACTATCAACAAATTGAGCGGGTACGCAAACGACACATACCCGATCACGTCTCTATACTTGAAGCTCGGTCCCCGTGAACGTGGGAATTTTCGATATACGATAAAACTCAAAAACCTGGAGAAAGACCTGAGAGATGAAATAGCCGGAAGGGGGCTGTCTAAAGCGGTTCTCGAATCGGTGGAATCCGACCTTTCCAAGATCCACAGCTTCGTCGACAGTGGAAACGATCTCTCCGAGTGTAGGGGTATAGCGATATTTTCATGCTCTAACGGCGGGCTTTGGGAGATGCTCAAGCTTCCTTCCGTCTATCGCAACCAGCTCATCATAGACCGATCCCCAGCAATAGGGCAGCTGATCAAGGTCTATGACGAATACAGCCGTATCGTTACCGTGCTAATCGACAGGAAGAAAGCCCGCATTTTCAGCATAGACCTCGATGGGTCTAAAGAGATACTCGATTACTTCGACCCATCTGCGGAGCGCTCGACCAAGTTCCACAACCCTCAGGGAAAGTACACCAAGAAATCGGCCAAGGTTTCGGTAGCCAGGAGCCTCTCTCAGGGATTCGGCGAGTTCAATTTCAACAGAATGATAGAGAACGAAATACAAAAGCATTTTAAATACGTCACACAGAAGTTGAACGATTACAACCGCGCCGAGAATTTTCGCTGGCTGATACTGGGCGGCACGGAAGAGAACGTCTCGGAATTTTCTCACCATCTGCATACGGACATGAGGAACAAAATCGCGGGTTCGGTATCCATTGACCTCGAGAGGGTGAAGCCTTCACTGGTCATGAATGCGGCTCTCGACGTACTGGAAGTCGCGAGAGCGGAGAAACTGAAAAGGTTCGTCGATGAATTCGCCGCTAAGCTGCCCGTAGGATATGCGGTTGACGGACTCAGATCCACACTCGATGCGCTCAGGAACGGTCAGGTAAGGGTGCTCCTGGTCGAGGACGGTTTCTGCAAGCCTGGATTCGTATGTCCGGAATCGGGTCTCTACCTCACGGACGCGAGCGAAAAATGTCACGACGACGAGGAGCCCGTCCCCGTGAACGACCTCGTTGACTGCGCGATCGATGAAGCGTTCAACCAGGATGCGGAGGTCGAGATTCTCCAGAACGAGCCTTACAAGAAGCACATCCACGGCACGGGCGCGATTCTAAGATTCAAGCTGTGATTCATCACAGTCATTCTCGAACGCCTTTTTCCTTCCCCGACATGCACAGAATCGGCGTTAAGAAAATCGCTTGTTAACGCATGGAAAATGTTTTAGGGGTGTGGGTAGATTTAAAACATTTTCGCGTTAACGAGGGATTTTTAGCAAATTCTGTGCAGTCGGATGATTTTTGCTTCTTTTCATCAAGGAAAAGAAGAGAATATTATTTGCCGTTCTACTTTCTTTAATCTTTTCACAATTCACACTACGTGTGTGATTTTTGCATTTTCGTATCAAGACAAAGAAGAAATCATTTTCGCCTTTTCTTTGTCTTTATGGGAGCCGCGAAGCAAAGCGCGGCAATCCCGTTTTCCTCTTTCACTCACCAGATGAGCGGGAATCCCCGCGACCTCCTCTTGCCTTCCCCTCCCCTCCTAATTATATTGTCCTAACCTGGATCTCAGACGCCTGAGCCCGAATGGACACACACATTTTCATCATTGTATTTGCATCCTTATTCGCCGCGGCTTTACTCAAAGGCCCCACCGGACTCGGGTTCAAGAGCATCTGCCTCCCGTTCGTATCGAGCTTCATCGACATCACGGTCGCCATCCCTCTCCTGATAATCCCGTCCCTGGCGAGCAACGTGATATTTATCGCGCAGACGAAGCGGTTCGGAGAAAACGTGCGGAGGTTCTGGCCTCTCTACATCTCCGCCTTCCCGGGGATATATATCGGCATCAGGCTCCTCTATCAGACAGGCAATACCATTGCGAAGGCAGTCCTGGGTGCGTTATCCATAGCCTACTCTCTATACCTTCTTCTCAACATCAACATCACTGTCGGGGGGAAATACGAAAGGTTTCTCAACGTCCCGGTCGGGCTCGTAAACGGGTTCTTAAACGGGCTCACGGGCACTCAGGTCATGCCCATGCTCCCCTATCTCATCTCGCGCTGAGGTTACACAGGGATCTACTCATAAACACTATCAATGTCGGATTCACGTTCTCGATTCTCGTGCTCCTGGCTCTGCTCGGAAAATTCGACTTCCTCTCAATCCACATAATCGGTATATCCGTGGCAGGAATCATCCCCGTCTCCCTCGGCTTCTATATAGGCAGCAAGCTGAGATACCGCATCTCCGACGAGAGGTCCCGCATCGCCGTGCTGATTATCTTGCTAATTATCGGAATAAATCTGATTCTGAACCGCTAGACTTGATATTCAAGAGTTTTTCCACTCTCCCCAACTTGTAGTAGAATGCTATGCTGAGGGGATATTTTTAAATAATTCAGTCGATGAATCGAAGGACAGCCTGTTCGAAGTGTTGGAAAAATCTCACAGCCAATCCTCCGCTCTCTTTGTTTTTTTCGCCTTCTTCTTTTTCTTCCCCTTATCCTGATACCTCTCCCGCGCCTCCACAATCGTCTGGAGCGCGGCGTCCTTGTTCCTCCACCCCTCGACATGCACGTCCTTCTTTTCGAGCGTCTTGTATGATGCGAAGAAGTGCTCGATCTCACGGAGCAAGTGCGGCGGTATCTCGGTCAGCTTCTCAATATGGTTCCAGTGCGGGTCCTCCACGGGGACGCAGAGTATTTTCTCATCCGGCCCCTTCTCGTCCCCCATCATGAACATCCCGATCGGCCTCGACAATATGATTCACCCAGGAAAGGTCGGCTCCCACAGCAGCACGAGCGCATCGAGCGGGTCTCCGTCGAGCGCGAGCGTATCCTCCGATGAACCCGTAATCGCTTGGATAATGAACCGACGAATACAGCAGCCGGTCAAACTTTATCCGCTTCTTAACCTTATCGTACTCATACTTATTCCTGCACCCTTTTGTGATCTCCACCATCACGCTTACTGTCTCGTTATCCTTGGCCATACCCTGTTCCCTGCTTCTTCTGTTTTTATATTGGGAATATTATACAACGTTTTCAGGCGCATGCGAAAACGTGCCCTTTCTTTTCTCTCAATTCCCTCCCCCTTTGATGGGGACCTGCTTCGAACTAACACTGTGCCGTAATTCCGTCTTTCCCCGACATCCATAGAATTGGCAGCGGGCAAACGCCGTCATGTTAATTTCCCTCCCCCTTCTGAAGGGGGAGGGTGCGGGTGGGGGGTTTACCTTAATACTCCAATCAATCAAAGAAATCTTTCCCATCCCGACATTCACAGAATTTGCGTTAAGAATATTGCGTGTTGTAGCGTAAAAATATTTCAGGGGACGATTCCGAGCAAGAGAGGAATCGGACGTCCTTTCCTAAATGCAATATCGTAATTGGTCTTGCCGCACTGTATGCAACGATGCTAATCAGGGAGGAATTGAAATGTTTTAGCTTCAACACAAGATTTTTAGCAAATTATGTGCTGTCGGATGATTTTTGCTTCTTTGTATCAAGACAAGGAAGGTCATTTTCTTTGCCTTTGCTTTGCCATTGCGGAGGCCACAAAGACAGGCGCGGCAATCTCGCCTCTCCTTATCCACCCCACAAAAAAATCCTCCTTCCGATTCCTCTTTTTTATGTCATACTATTTGCGAGAGAGAAGTACCCAACAGGCAATAATCCGCAGATACTATCCGGCGCTTCTGCCGGACCGACCTGATTTAGAGTTCTTTCAATGTTACAAGTCAACGAGGAGCGTTTGTATGAAAATAATCGTGCTTTCGAGAAGCATAAAGCTCTACTCCACACGCCGCCTCGTCGAGGCCGCGGAGAAGATGGGGCATGAGGTCGAGGTAATAGATTTCCTCAAATGCTACATGGTAATCAAAAGGGGCAACCCCGAGATATACCACGACGGAAAGAAGCTGAAAGGAGTGGGCGCCGTAATCCCCCGCATAGGCGCCTCCCGAACCTTCTACGGGACTGCGGTCGTACGCCAGTTCGAGATGATGCACGTCTTCCCGGTAAATGAATCGCAAGCAATAGCAAGGTCACGCGATAAGCTCCGCAGCATGCAGATACTCTCCCGCGCCGGCATCAGCATGCCCGTCACCGCGTTCGCCTCCGACCCGACCGACATCAACCACCTGATAGAGCTCGTCGGCGGAGCACCGGTCGTCATAAAGCTCCTCCACGGTACTCAGGGCATCGGCGTAGTGCTCGCCGAAACGAAGAAGGCGGCCAGGTCCGTTATGGAAGCTTTCTACGGCGTAAAGGCCAACATGCTCATCCAGGAATTCATCAAGGAATCGAAAGGCGCTGATGTGCGCGCATTCATAGTCGGCGGCAAGGTGATAGGCGCTATCAAGCGTCAGGGACCCGAAGGAGAATTCCGCTCTAACCTTCACAGGGGCGGGAACGCCAAAATGATAAAACTCACGAGACAGGAGTGGCAGACCGCAGTCAACGCCGCGAAACACCTCGGGCTCAACGTCGCCGGAGTGGACATGCTCCAGTCCGATAAGGGGCCGATGGTGCTAGAGGTCAACTCCTCACCGGGCCTGGAAGGTATAGAGACCACGACCGGAATTGACGTAGCTTCGATGATCATTAAATTCATAGAAGATAACGCGCACGACCGGAGCTTGAGAAAGGACAGGATTAAGGCGTAGATGTATAGGCATCTGAATATAAACGGTAACGTCATTCCGCCGGGGAAAGGGGCGTCCCTCTCTATATTGATAGGGACTCACAGGAGCGCGGGTTCTGTGTACCTGCCCGTGTGCGTCTTCCGAGGCGAAGCACCCGGCCCTGCGCTGCTCATTACCGCGGGTTTCCACGGGGACGAGTTAAACGGAGTCGAGGCGCTAAAGCGCATGATCTCGGACGGCTCGATCATGCCCGATGCGGGTACTGTTATAGCTGTTCCGATAGCGAACGTCTGGGGCTTTCTCAATTCCTCTCGCTATCTGCCAGACGGCAAGGACCTCAACCGAGGATTCCCGGGCTCCACCGCGGGCTCGCTCGCGAAAAAAATAGCACGGACAATAATGCAGAGCATACTAACCGCAGCCGACTTCGGCATCGACCTCCACTCAGGAGGGGCAAGCCTCAACTATCCGCACTTACGCTGCGATACGGGAGTAGCCGAGAACCTGGAGCTCGCTCGCGCCTTCTCGCCGCCCTTTATTCTCAACTCCCCGCTCATGGAAGGCACGTTCAGGAAAGCGGCGTGGCTCACGGGTAAAAACGTGCTGGTGTACGAGGGAGGAGAATCCCGAAAGCTATCCGAGTTCGCGGTCTCCGAGTGCGTGAACGGAATACTAAGACTCATGGACTATCTCGATATGACGCGCGGCGGAGCGCCCGAGAGGAACGACACGAGAGTTATAGACAGGAGCAGCTGGTTGAGGGCGGAACGCAGCGGCAGTTATTCGCTCCACATAGACTGCGGATGCGAAGTAAAGAAGGGGGACCTGCTGGCGAGAATATCGCCAGAGGAAGGCGGAGATGGCGTAAGTCTTCTAGCCGAGGAAAGCGGCTACGCCCTCTGCGTAAGATCGGCGAATGAAGTCCGCAAAGGCGACCCGCTCATTAATTTAGGCATCCAGAATTAGCGCAGCACCTGATCTCTTATATGCGTTCTTTCAAACCGTTCCGCACCAGCAACAACCCGTATCAAAAAAAATGTCATTGCGAGCTCATCGCGGCTATCTCAATTGAGCTGCGCTGAACCTATTACGGCCTCCAGTATTTTCCATTCCGACATTCACAGAATTGGCGTTAAGAAAATTGTGTGTCAATGCGTAAAAATGTTTTAGGGCTGCGGGTTGAATTAAAACATTTTAGCGTTAACAGATATTTTTTAGCCTATTCTGTGCAGTCGGATGATTTTTGCTTCTTTGTTACAAGACAAAGAAGAATTGAAAAATTGTCTTTCTTCTTTATTTGTTTTTCATAATCCAGTCTATATGCGCGAATTTTGCTTCTTTTCATTTGGGAAAAGAAGATTACTATTTTTGCCTTTTCCTTAGATTTTGTAAGTCCTTCAGCAGGCTCATTACAGGCTTGCCATTCGCCCTGAGCCCATAGTACCTTTGAAGTCAATGGTTCTGTGGGTTGACAGGTGCCCTCCCCAGGCCAGATCCCCGCTAAATCAGGCTTCTCCTCCTGTCCCGGCCGGGCTACCTGTCAGGACATCCGGTAAAACCGCCCGTCCGGCTGTCTCTTACTTTAACTTTCAGTCCCAACCCGCATAAATCTTTAACGCAGAATTTTTAAACCTGAACCTGTCCGTCAGAAAGGGCTGTTTCTGTCAGATGCTGCTCGGTCAATTTTTACAGGAAATTTACCGGCTACTCCGGCGAAGAGGCTTACAATAGCGGGGAAAGCCAGTATTTACTTGCTACCCTCGTCCTTAGATTCGGGGAAAAGATCCCCTTTAATAAGATTTATCCCGTCTTGGAGGTACCTTATCTCCTTCATAGTTATCGAGGTGGGTATCTGTATGGTAGCTATCTCGCCGCTCCCCAGGGTAAGGTCAAGCCGCCTGAACGACCCTGTCGCGGCCGTCCCTGTCTGCTCATGAATCATCACATCTATCACGTCCGACTGGTTATCCTCACCGTAAATGACGTTTTCCGGTAAAATTTTAGCGAAATTAATGCTGGATTTCAAGTTGCTGATGAACGACTTAGCCCCGTTTTTGGTGAATCTCGTGTTGGCGAAGCTGTTTTGCCATACGAGATCCCTCTCGAGCACATCGTTGCTCGGAAGCCCTCTCGTCTTGTAGTGCTGCCATACTTCGTTAAAGAGCTTGGGCTCGAGCGCGGAAGCCCTTAAGAGCTTCACTCTGTCGGGGGCTTTCTCAAGTACCCTGTAACCCCTGTCGGATACTCCCACCCTTCTGTTCTCACCCTTCCCCGTGGATTCTACTAATCCGTAGTAGGTTAATGCAGCAATCAGTTGCCTGACATAACTATTATATTTGGGGAGGCCCCACCTGGCTATTAAGAGATTCACCGGTATAGGTGCCCTCTTATCCATAGTGTAAATCTTCTCCGTAAGCTCTAGTGCTTTCTCAAGATCGATGCACGGGAAATTAGGACTCCGCTTTTTACTCTTTCCGCCGGCTATTCCTTCGGACGGCGCCTTGTACTTCGGTTCGGGATTGTTCTCAGTCATAGAGCCGGTCCTCCGGTTAAGAAAAAGTGCTCAGATAAATATAATCTTTCCGTTTTAGAAAATCAAGCGTGATTAACAGATAAATTAACAGGTAATAGGCGTTGACAATAATCTGCTAATATTGTATTATGTCAGTAATTTCACTGAAAGGAGGATTGAATAGATGAGAAAATAGACCCCCCGTTATACATGTGCAATTAAGGTTGTCGTTGCATGACGGGTAGCATTAACCAGCGGCGGTTATAGTCGGCCCGATATAACATGACTGCTGAGAGGCAACCAATTTTGTTAGTCTATTATCTTTTATCTGTAAAAATCCACTTTAAATAGGAGATCAGTAAATGGCAACAAAGAAACCAGCTAAGAAGGCAGAAAAGAAAATGACTAAGAAGCCCGCGAAGAAGGCTTCAAAGTCGAAGACAGCTCGTCATTCGGTAGCTTTTATGGCGACGGCAAAGAAGGCTGCGCCTAAGAAGAAAGCAGCACCGAAGAAATCGGCTGCAAAAAAAGCTGCGCCGAAGAAGGCTGCGCCTAAGAGGAAAGCAGCTGCGAAGAAAGCTGCGCCTAAGAAGAAAGCAGCTGCTAAAAAGAAGTAAGCTTTAAATAAAGGGGTGTGCACCCGCACACCCCTTTATTTTCCAGCCACAAAAAAGTTCAAGATTTAACGTCCCCGAACGGGCCCGGGCGACACTCTCAGATCTTTATTCGTGAATACTTGTCGAAGCTTTCGATTTGCACGTTGATCGGGCGCATGGAAGGTCGTACTTTGTTTATTATTTTCCACGCCCCCGGCGGGAGTCTCAGGTACTTGAGCTCGTGTAGATTCGCAAGCTCCAGGTGATAGTATTCGCTACCCATATTCACAACGGCGGTTATGCGCGCTCATGTTCGATTCCCCGCTATACCACTCCGCTAAGTAAAGATAGTCATCCTGAACCTGTTTCAGCATCTCGTCTTCATTATAATTCCTTCCCCCTTGAGGGGGGCTTCGAGCGAGCGAGAAGCAGAACGCTCCAACAACAAATGCAGTTAAGCCCTAAACTGCCGGTTTGCTCTTGCCTGATTCAATTTACCGCAGTATGGGGGTGTTACATTTCTACACTTAAATCATTCCGGTCTTTTGCCCCAACATGCACAGAATCAGCGTTAAGAAATCGGACGTTAATGCAGGGAATAATCTTTCAGGGGTGTGGGTAGATTTGAAAGATTTTTAGCGTTGACGAACGATTTTAACTGGATTTCTGTGCCAGTCATGATTTTTACTCCCTTCATCAAGGAAAAGAAGATATTATCTTTACCTTTGCTTTTAATTCCGAGCTTAGCGAAGCAAAGCAACATGGTAATCTCAACATTAATAGCCTGTCATCCTGAATTTATTCCAAGACCTAGATTTTGCCTTTTCCTTTATGACAATCACGGAATCAGGGGCGGGCAAGCGCCTGCGGGTAGCCGAACTCGCATCGGCACCAACCTTCTCTACCCGACATTACAGAATTGGCGTTGCCTTCTTTTCGAAAACCACACAACGTGTGTGTGCCAGTCGTCACACTACGAGTGTGCTTCTGTGCGAAGAAGAAAATAACATTCGCTTTTGCTTTTTCTGTCCTTCCCCATAACAAGGGAGAGGGTGCGGGTGTTGTTTACTTTACTATTCTGTCATTCCCTATTTGGTTTATGTTCGGTTTCTCGATACTGACGTCTCTAAGAGAAATCAATCTTCCCCCCTCTCCTCGCTCCAGTCACTCTGCCAGTATTCATGAGTATCCGCGTCCATTATAGTGAGCTTCCCGAATGTCCCCGCGCCCGTGTCGAGGTTCCAGAGGTTAGCTCTCCTCACGGGCTTCCCGTCCGGGTACTCGCCTATCGTCTTGGTGTGCCCGACGAAAACGTCCCTGTACGGAAACTTCTTCCCGCCTCTATCGTAGAGTTGCGCGAAGAGCGCGTACGTCTTCCTGTCGTAGTAATAAACTTCGGGGTCGGGCTGCTTGTCGACCGGATAGTCCCAGTCGATCCCCGCGTGTACGTAGAGCCTCCGGGCTTCGTCCACGTGGTACGGGACACTCTTCCTCACCATAAACTCCGCGTGCTCCTTTATTCGTTTACGATCCGCGGCCGTCTTTCCCGCTCCGTATGAAAACATGATCTTTACGAGCTCTGCGTAACGCCATACGCCGAGCGTCTTCCTTCCGTCCCATTCCCCACGGAGCCACGAGAGGGCGAGCGTGTCGTGATTGCCGAGACACCAGACGAGATTCTTCACTTTCAGCAGCTCATCTACGCATTCGGCGGAATACGGATGTCCATCGAATACGTCGCCGAGCGATACCAGCCTGTCCTTCTTCCGATCGAACTCCGAGCGCTCGAATGCTTGTTTCAACGCGACCAGGTTCCCGTGTATGTCACCGATAACGAGCGTTCTCATATGAGGAATTATTCTCGCTCCCTTCGGGTTTTTCAACCTGAAACGTATTCTTTTTTGCACTTATTCGCCTGTTTTGAGCAAGCGAGAAGTAGGTCGCTCTGACATCAAAAGCAGTTAAGCCCCTGAACCATGGATACACTCTCACCTGATTCAAATTACTGCAGGATGGGGGTGCGCTTCATTACTCCCATAAATTCGGATGATTTTTGCTTCTTTTCATTTAGGAAAAGAAGATATTATCATCGCCTTTTATTTTCCCCTTTTATAATTCCCTCCACTCCCGCAACAAACTCATCTCAATCTGGGTTAAAATATTCCGAGGAGACATCACATGTAAATCGATACATACACAAAAATTATTCTCACCCTGATAGCGGTCGCGTTCTGGGGTATACTTCTCAGTCCGCTCTTTCAGGTAAAGAACGTTGATGCATCGACTGGTGTCATTGACGTGAACCTTAGACAGGCCGATGGCAGAAGCATAAACAAGGTCCTCGACGTGAATATACAAGAGCTAAACGGCATCTCGCTTTACAGATCCCTCCCCGTCGAAATCAGGAAGTGACATGACTCGTAATAGGCCCCGTCACCATTGAATTGACACCGTTTCTAGAGTATAATTCCCGCTAATTATTGTCTTAGAGGAGGATGGAATGCCGCTAGGTATCCGTGCATTTATGATCCTCCTATTATCACCTTTAGTCGTCTTACCCAGTGCTCTACTCATAAGTCTTCATACCGCTCAGACTACTGTCGTCTTCACAGCCGACCACTTGTAGTTCCTCCATGATAACCCCAGGCTTCTTATGCAGACATTCGCAAGCGGCAATGTCGCACAGGGAGAGATTGTGGGTTGCAACACTCCAGTGGACAGCAATTCAAACGACGATTGTTTTACCCCCGCGACATAATGCCCGGCATCGCATTCAGCACCGACCCCGACTTCGGAGGGACTATCCTCTCAGGGCCGTTCCTATTCTCGAACCTGAATCCCGAGAAGGTCCTGCTCACCGACGGCTCGTCACAGAAGAGCGTAATCACGATCCCCGGCAATATCGTCAAGGCCATGGGTCTCCAGCTCGGTTGTCTGTTCGATCAGGGCATGGGCGCGCCATGCACCGGGCAGACCATGCTCGTGCAGGTTTACGGGGCCGAAGACGCATTGCTGGGCGAAACGGTCGTGCCGGTCACAAGCACGTTTGACACATTCGTCGGTATAACTTCTGACGAGCAAATCGAGCGGATAACGTTTATCGACGCTGACCTCAGCGTGCTCAGCTTCAACGCTGTTGAAAAGGTGTATTTTCAAAACGGCGGGGTGATCAATGTCCCAACTTTGTCCGAATGGGGCGTAACGGTCACTACGCTGTTGCTCCTCGCAGCCGCGATATACTCAATACGCCGGAGATCCACAGCCCGCGCGTGACATAACAGCGCCGGAACACCCCCCTTCCCCCCCCTGCCTTCAGGCGGTATCATTACCAAAAATCCAAACGGAGGCTCACGCAATGCCGGGATTCTATCACCCGCTCTAGAACGGACACTCGCATGAAGAGGCAACGGAAATGTTCCGCCGCCACTGGGACATATATCGTAAAGTACTCGAGCACGACTACATGTCCCACAAAGCCGCCTACGGGACACTCCGCAATATACTGAATTTGAAAATCGACCGTCCATTTTCATTCGCGGACCTCGCATGTGGGGACGCTCATTCCTCCTCGCGATGCCTCGCGGAAACCAGGGTCAGCGAATACACCGACATCGACCTCTCGGAATGGGCGTTAAAGATGGCCGAGAAGGAGCTCGAGAGAATCCATGCCAGGCACCGACTCATCACCGGAGACTTCGAGGAATTCGACACATATATGGAAACGCCTCCCGACGGACGAGAAGGAGAGATTCATGGCGAGGGTGATAAAAATACTCCCGGAGGATGGAGCATTCCTCATTTACGAGCCCACGCTCACGGAAGGAGAGGACAGGACGACTTGCTTCGACAGGTTTAGCGAAGTCGTAAAGCGTACGTGGGTAAACCTCACGCCAGAAGAGCTCGGCATAGTTTTTGACCACGTAAAGAAATCGGACAATCCGGAGCTACCCTCCGAGTGGATCCGCCTCGGCAAGGAAGCGGGCTTCGGCTCGGCGGAAGAGGTCTATACTGACCCCACAGACCTCTAAACGGTCTTTAAATACATTTAAAAAACAGCAGGAACGCAATTTCTTCCCTTGATATTTCGATTCCCTTCCTTAGTAAATACAGGCGAGGACAATTTTCGTTTCCGGTGCAAAGCACAGCGGCCCTAATTACAGGCCCCCACACGCTTCCCCCGGGTCTTGCTGGTAATTGTGACTGTCTTCCCCTCCGCCTCCCCATTCATTACTATTGTCAAGGCGATCTCCATACCGTTCGAGCTGTACTCGGCTTTGCCGTTGAACGGGGGCTGATCGGTCCCGCCCTTGCACTTGATATCGTAGGTTACGGTGTTCCCCTTCTTCTTAACATTGATCGCCGAGCAGTTCGCTTTGTCGGGCAAAGAATCCACAGGGTTGTAAACCCGATACGTAATGCACTTCTCTCCCGTCTTGACCACAGGGTCGGGCTGTAAGTTCGAGCTCATCTCATTTTTCATCGAATATTTCCCCGGCGTGACACTGACAGTAATGTCTTCAGCATATGCGGCCGCGGTTATAACAGCGGTTAACAGCATGATACCCATAAACACCCTTACGAAGTTCATATAGAAAAGCCCTCCATAATCAGTAGAATCCTTTCTACAAGTATAATTAAGATATCGCTCGATTTCAACGAGATCGACTCGCCCGGAACGGCCTTTAGTTCCTTCTCTGTTTAGGTTAATGGTTGCATGCCGCCAATCCGGCCACGTGCCGGGCATGCGTATTCAGCGCCGCGTACAACTCCAAACTATAGCAGCACGGTTAATCGACCACCCTCCTCATACTTGTGCGGGGTGTATTATAAGTCAAAGAAAATTGTTCCCTCGAAGCGCGTTAAGTAAAGAAGCTCTCGTAGTCCTCCTTCTCGTCCTGTGCCCCGACCTGCCCTTCCACCGCCATGCCCACCCTGAACGGTATAGCCTTGAGTGCAAGGGCTTTCTTTATAAACAGCCGCACCGCCTGAGAAGGGTTCATTCCGAGACCGGAGACCAGCTTCTCGAACTCCTGTTTCTCCGACTCCTCTATCCTTACGTATAAAGTAGAATCCTTTCCCATTTCGTCCTCCTGCTCCGAATCGTTCACATTATAATACATTGTTTTATATTTGTCCATACAATGTATTATACGCGAAAATGAATTTGTAATTACGAGCCGCAGGCATGGCAATCCAGTCTTTTCCCCCCGACATGTACGGTATCGGCGGCACACAATGTGTGCTCATATTCGATTCTCCCGTAACTCTTCCACTCAAACCGGTAATGATGTCAATCCATTCACTCATAAGTATCATTTCCCTCCCCCTTCCTAAGGGTGGGGGTTTACCCTAATACTCCAATCAATCAAAGAAATCTTTTCCTTCCGACATTCGCAGAATTGGTCGAATATTGCAATAAGAATTACCTGCATTCAGCTCTTGGATATCGCACACTGATTCAGGCGAAAGAGAAATATTACAGGAATCACACTTCACATTTAAACGCAGCTTGACAGAAGGGGAGCAGTTCATAATCATTAGGACAAACAGGAATGTTTTCTTGACAAGCATTGGTTTCTAAAAAAATGTTATGCTTAAAATTCAATAGAAAAGGAAAATGTGATGCAAATAAGAACAGTGCTTACCCTATTAGGAGTGGTAGTATTGTTAAGCTCTATTTTCTTGCAAGGAACTCTGGCTGCAACACGAGGAAAGGAAGATGAGGCAAAGAAGAAAGCGAAAATTCAGCGGGGAGCATATCTTGTCAATGCTGGTGGATGCAACGATTGTCATTCACCCAAAATTTTTACCCCTAAAGGACCGCAGCCGGATCCTACCCGACTCTTATCAGGTTATCCTAGCAGTACAAAACTTCCTGAGATTCCAACTGGTGTGATAGGTCCTAACAGATGGGGTGGTTTAACCACAAACGACTTAACAGCCTGGGTTGGACCGTGGGGGGTGAGTTTTAGTGCCAATTTAACTCCCGATACTGAGACTGGTCTTGGAGGTTGGACAGAGGAAATGTTCATCAAAACGACGCGCACTGGGAAACACCTGGGTGTGGGAAGAGAAATTTTACCGCCAATGCCCTGGTACGATTTAGCAAAGCTAAACGATGCTGACCTCAGAGCGATGTTTGCCTATCTGAGGACACTAAAGCCAATTAAGAATGCGGTGCCTCCTCCAATACCGCCAACAAGCGAAAAGTCCAAAGACTAATTATTTTGAATAAATAGAAAGCTCTCTTTTTTAGCTTTCTTTAGACACGCCTGTCCTCTCGATCAACGTCTCAAAATATTTCATTATGTAATCGCGGAAATTGGTTTTGGCTTAGAGAGTGGGAGAGTGAAATGGAGCTCAGCCTAGAACTTGATAGTTGGGTCGAATATTACAACAGCAGCTATCTTCATTCAGCACACGGATACCGTACACCGGTTCAGGCGGAATAGAAATATTACAGGAATCATGCTTCACATTTGAACGCTGCTTGACAAAAGGTGAGAAGCACAGATTGCCCTACAATCTATAAAATGGTTTTCATGCTCATATATACTTAATTTTCAACATTATCTGTCGGCTTTATGTCCTGTACGTCTCCGGAAGCGGATTTTACGCTAAGGAAATAATCTCCCTTGAACCTGACGTCTTTGGGAATGCCGTGCTGTGCCACTACTAGCTCGTA
Source organism: Thermodesulfobacteriota bacterium (assembly GCA_044451425.1). Classification (GTDB taxonomy): domain Bacteria; phylum Desulfobacterota_D; class UBA1144; order Nemesobacterales; family UBA2774; genus 2-12-FULL-53-21. The sequence continues at coordinate 273 of JBIOKC010000023.1, read as the reverse complement.
TTCTCCAGTCGTCGGCAAAGTCGCCGTAATTTCAATAGGCAGGGCATCTGTTTTAATTTCTCTTGTAGTACACCCGTTTGTTGATGCATCTCGAAGAAAAAGAGTACCTATCTCTCCAATATGTCCTGCTCCGGGGTCTTCTTCGCGAGTGTAAATGTTACAGTATCCCCTCAGTGCCCTGAATACTAAAGGTATCGCTGTCAGGTTCATTGTTATTATTGCTGTCCCCGAGACTTGCATGGGTGGATGTTGTATCCCTGTCTTCAGACAGGT
>JBIOKC010000022.1:0-18646 GCA_044451425.1 Thermodesulfobacteriota bacterium | reverse complement strand
GAGGTTCTAACCTCATCCAGCCAGCGACCCCATAATTTACCAATGTTCTCAGTATGATAAGGAAGATTTAAAGACTCCGCTGATTAATAGAACTGCAATTTGTTGTGACGATGTTGTGATGCGAACTGTGGAATTGCCGGTAGGGATGGAATATAAAATAATAACTATATAAATCCAGATAAGACGGTGTAAATTATGGCAGGCGGACAGGCATTAACTGAACACGATACCGTAGATTTGAAAGAGTATATCGACCTCAGAAGATTCACGCCAAAGTTGCGTAAATTAGCGAAACATCTATTACAATTAGATAAGCCTGTAACTATTATGGACGCATGTAAGGCTATTAATACGAATTACGATAGCATTAGAAGCATGATATATAAATCTAAACAAAACGGTAATGATTTTCATAGATTTATTGCCGAACAAGCTGACGTGATACTTCATGCAGGTAAAGCGGAAGTTTACAAGGCCCTGCAAAAAGGGGCGGTTTCGGACTCATCTACCAGTCATAATGATAGAAAAACCTATTTGCAGCTCACTGGCGACTTGAAAGAAAACACGAATATTAATATCGGATCGCTATCTCTCGGCATCAATATCAACAACATTCAGCTGCCTCAAATCGAAGATAGCAAAGGCGTGATTGACATCGAGCCGTCTATACCGAAAGGGAAGGGGGGCCGGAACTTAGCAAATCGCAATCCAGAGGCTTTAGCTGCAGCAGCCCTGTTTTCTACGTCTTACAAGGAAGAACACGCCTACAAGACCCAATACTACTACCGCGCCGATTGTACCCCATTCAGTAAGAATTAAGGGACATTGGTAACTGATCTTAAAGTTGCGAATGCATCCGCAGCGGAAAACACAATAACAGCCATAATTGCAAGAAGTTTCCTCATAATTAACCTGTAGAGTGTTTACAATGCCGCAGTGACATTACGGTCAATCTCGCTTGCGCTCGCCGCTAGTGCTGAACGCATTGGTAAAAGATGAAGGCTAGTACCAATATTCCTTAATTGTTCGGATTATGTAGCGAATGGTAGTCTCCTTTCCAACTGGTAGATATAACAGAGTTATCCTTGACTGATGTAAGAATAATTTAGCTTGCCAGCTTCTCAGTTTCAATCCTTCTTTTAAGTTGAATCAAATTATCCCACAAAGATCAATCACCTGTCAATAACTCTTAGCCGCTTTTTCGCATAATCGTCAGAGCCATAACTTAGCACATTTTATTACTACTTATGACCTGCCCCACTATAATAGGCCCATAGAATGGGATAGTTTTTTGACATAAAACTTTAAACTAGGAGGTCAGGCCAATTGCGAGGTTATACGAGAAAATTAAAATGACGGTTCTCCGTCAATGGATTTCGGTAGATATACAGTTGATAGAACCGAATTTCTTCTAATAAAATTGAAATGATCTATGTGAACGTACAAACTATTCCGCCTTCTTCCAGGTTTTGTCAGGGTTGTATTTTTGCATGGCCTTTACGATTTCTGCTGTATTTTTTCCGAGGTCTTTTTGATAAACTATATCGTCCTGGTTCACGATAAATGTCATGATCCCCGAAGACCCATACTTCGCTGGATAAGCAATGAGAGCGAAACCAAGAATCATCTTGCCATTAATCACATAATCATATTGACTTCCCTGTGCGTTCTTTCCCTGTCCCTTAAGTATCTTGTATAAATAACCCTGATAGGGTGTGGGCTGATCACTTTGTTTTTTGTTCAGGTTATATCCCACCTTTGCCGCTTCAGCAAATAACGGACCCAGAGGGCTTTCCTCCTCACCCTCTTTTGAGTCCCAATAAAGACCGTCGTGCTTGCCATCTGTGCTGGTAATCTTCTGAGCAAATTCCAAGAACCCATTACCATCACGGTCCTTCTTAATATAATCACGCTGAGCATCAACGTACCCATGCAACGCTTGGATGGTGTCCAGTTCATCTCTGCCTATCCTGCGGCTCAGTATCTCGTCTCTTCCTGCCTTTGTATCGAACACCCAAATGTTACCCTTCTTTACAATCGGTATAGGTAATGGCCAGTCATCTGAGCCTGTTTCGAGGACTACCTTGTCAGGGGTTTCTTTTTCTAGCTTGTTCTTTTCCTCATAGTCACTGAAGAATTTTTCACGACCGTTCTTGTCAGCCACCTCATCGCCCGAGGAAACCAAATCTTCACTTCCAGGACCAAAAATGGCCAAGAGCTCCGTAACATTGTTGTTCTTAACCGCATCTACAAGTGCCTTAACTGCTTCTTCAGGAGAAGTGAAGGTCTTCTGCTTTACGTCTCCGGCGTTTGCATTGGTATAGGTGGTACATACCATTATAATGGCGGTAATCACTGCCGCTAGAACTCCGCGTAAAACCGAATTTCTATCTGTATTTATTATTTCATTAAACATACTTTTTTCCTCCGCATTGTTTCGTTCGTGTACTTACAATGGGCAATCACAATTAGAAGTGTCTAATACCACAGCTCACCTGCCGCGACCGCCCCCACGCCCTCCGCCTCCACCACGTGATCCTCCTCCACCACGATATCCACCGCCACCACGAGATCCACCACCTTGGAAGCTTTGACTGCGGCTGGCCTGACCTCGTTGACTCGCCATGCGCGCGCTCTGCCCACTGCCCGCGCCGCTAAATGCGCTTTGACTTCCGCCTCTTGTGCCGCCGTAGGAACCACCACCCCTGCTCTGTTGAGCTTGTCTCTGTTGGTGGTTCTGCTGACCCATACCACCTGTTTGGGATCTTTGCTGACCAGTTCCACCAGCGCCGCCACCTCTGTTCTGTTGAGCTTGTCCCTGTTGGCGGTTCTGCTGACCCATACCACCCGTTTGGGATCTTTGCTGACCAGTTCCACCAGCGTATCCCCGGGCTTGCCTGGATTCCATAGAGCGTGCAGGGGATTGCCCGAAGCGCTGGCTTGTAGCATTATCCCGGTATGCGACTCCCCTCCTATGATCTACGTTATGTTGCCAGTTTTGGTTGCCTCTCCCGTTGTTGATATTGCCTCTGTTGAAATTATTTGTGCGGTTATAGTTTATGTTGACATTGCCGCCGCCCCAGTTGCAATTGGACCATCCCCAGGATGACCCTACGGCATAGCCAATTCCAAATCCAATGGCTGCTCCGGCAAGCACAGCCCCTGGGTAATACCATGAATAGGGCTGGTAAGCAGGGTACGGCCATGCACCATAAACCACTGTAGGATTATAGGCAGGTACATATACTACCTGTGGGTTAGAAGGCTGGATTACAATGACCTGAGGGTCGGCAGGGTCGGCAGTTACTGTCTGCTGCTCCGTCGTCTTCAGGTTTCCCTGAGCTTTGGCCTTAGCACGCAGTTCCTGAATTGTATCCATTACTTCCTTCTGCTGACTTAGAAAGGCGTCTCCAAGTTGTGCTGTCATATCGAGATTCTTACTCATTGCCGAGAGAACATCAGGATAATGACATAGTGATTTCACGCTAACGTCCCAATTCTTATCTAGCAGGGTTTTATCTAAGCTATCTCCCTTTAGGCTAGGGTTTTGTTTTACAAATCGGTCGGCCTCCACAACCTCGAGCGGGTAGGTCGAGGCCATAAGTATCTGAGCCAAAAGTGAATCAGGGTAAAGTGCGATTGGTGCAACTAGTTGAGCAATTTCATCCTTTGAAAGACCACCAGAACCTTGAGCTATTGCTTCGGGCGGTATAATTAGAGCTACTATAAGTAACGAAATTAATAAACGCATGGAGAGTTTACTTTTTTTCATAGCGATGCCTCTTTGTTAACTCATTATATGCTTCAACATATGCTTCAAGTTCAATTGATGGATAATCCAAAGAATCCGTGATCTAAAGGTTTCTCGACTGGTCTTGATCTATCACCTATTTTAACACATAAAGCGAGAATCCCCAACTAATCTTATTATAATTAATTATCTATTCGAGGCTTAACCTGAATGCATGAGGCTTCACATGCCCAAGGGAGCTTTGGGGGGGCTGTAGTGTTGAGTCCATATGCCATGGTTTTATAATTCTTCTAGTTTCCTCAATGCTCACAAACCAGTGCTGATTGAAGCACTCATTACTGAGTATTCCATTAAAGCTCTCTATAAAGTCATTCTGCACAGATATGACCTGATCAATAGAATACGCCTCCCCCGGCGGGTTGGGACCACAAAAGCATGGAATTTCTTGTGAACTCAGAGTGGTTATCCATCACAAGCATTACCAGAAGCTCTCTTATTTCTTTTAACCACTCTAATGAGCGTATCACACGTTCACACGTAATTCCTGTATCCACTTCAATGGCTACACACTCCCGGGTTAAATCGTCCCAACGCTTAATACCCTGCAGTTTCTGTAATCATAAAGAATATCGCTCATAAAATTCATACTCCATCGCTAATTTGGTCTGCAGGGAACAAAGAGTGCATCTTGTTAATCTTCACCCCCGAGGGGAACTCTCATTTACAGTGGACTAGTTTCAGGGGGGGGAAGGTCATTATTGTCTCTTCCTATCTCCTCGTATGGGACTTGCCCCGAAACAGGGTATCAAAAAATCAACTGTGACCGGAAGCCGGCAATGGTCGCCATATATATATCTTTCTTGTTGACTATGGGTAGCGGTGGCCCTACGACACTAACAACTCGCTGCTGGGCAGGGCTGATGACCTGTATGTTAGGCGTCAGCCCCATCCACGGTGTTATCGCTAGATCGTAGTAGGCCTCAAACCCCTGCGGGACCGCTTCAGGGTGCAGGTACCACGGTGTAATAGACACCGTTTGCGCCATAGGTCGGCTGGAACCACGTATTCCCGCAGAGGTAGTAAGTAGTGCCCTGGACATTGGGGGTGATACATCCGGCGGGAAGCGTCGCATAGATTGCACCCATAACATAGGTCGGTTGAGCAGCAGCTCCGGCGGCGACACCCGCAGAGTATGCACTGGAAGTTGCCGCAGCTGTATTTGATGAGGCAATGGCCGCGCCGGTGACCATGCCGACTGCAGCGCCCGCAGCAACGGCTCCGGCGGTGGCCCAGCCCCCGCAATTATAGCAGCCGGATCCATAGTAATTAACTGTGGTAGGCGGATGGTATGGGTAATATGCACCAGGCGGACGATAGTATGCACCACCATAGTGGGCATCTCCGTAGGCCGTCCCACCGTAAGCACCGGTCTTCGACCAGCCTCCTCCCGCATAGTGCGATGCGCTACCGCCATATACGTTAGTATGAGAGGTGCCCTCTCCAAAGGTGTGCGAACTGCTTGAGCCCCACGCGCTGGTGTGGCTCGTAGACCCATAGCTGTGCGACGTGCTGCCGCCATACCTGTTACCGTGCATCCAGGCACCAGCCTGTCCGCACAGGAGCGCCGTTATCAGAAGACTAACAAATCCGATAATGATCTTTTTCATGATGTACTCTACCTCCTCACTCGCTTTTGCCTTCGGTTTTAGACGACTTGCTCTTCGTCGTGGGCTTGGCATTCGGCGGATGTTTTGAATTCGGATTAGCAAAGGCCATGGGTTTCGCAGTCCTTGCACCCGTTGTAGCGAAAGCACTCTCCGGTACGGCAAGGTCGAGCTGCCAGCTGGAAAGCTCCATTTGATGGCGCAGTTGCGCCGGGTCAGTCCGGTATACCGCACGGATCATACGGGGCAATTTGTCCTCGGCTCCTATCCATGCCTGAACGAACACGTCATTGTTGGCATATGCCACCATATCCGTCGTTGTTCCGCCAACTACATGTGACTGGCCGATGTAGAAGGCGAGGATCAGCCCGTCGGCGATATCCTTGTAAGGATCGGCAACGATCACGTCAGCGAATGGGAAATAGGTCCCAGCCAAGTCGTAGGCTGCTTTCAGCGCAGCGTCGATCGTGGGCGGGGCCTCGGCAACAGCGACGAGGTTCTCGGTTGGTGCGAAAGCCGTCATCGTTTTGCCGTTATAGTAGAACTCCGAGGCAGGACCGTCTCCGGACGTGATCACTCGCAGCTTGTCCGGACGTTGCAGGGTGACCTCGGACTTTGTCGTATAGACAAGAGGAGTACCTAGGCGGCTTGAGCTCTCATAGGAGACCACTGCCGTGAAACTCATCGTGTGGGCAGAGGCCAGGCGGTTGCTTGCGGCCTTCAGAATATCGATGGCTTTCGGCTCGAGCGTCAACTGGACCATGGGTGGTTCTTCCTTACTCTGTGACTTGGGGAGCTTCAAGGACTTTGACGCTTGATTCGTCTGCTCTGCGTTCCCGCCCACGGCCAGGAACACCACAAACGCGAGGGCCAGCAATAGCGACCAAACGGGGGACTTATATATGATCATAACTTTCACCTCCTCTCCGGTAAATTCACAGACTGCTTTGACAAGGCGGCCGATCAGAAGTCGTAGCCCTGCAGCGGGCAGCCCACCTTTATTTATTCTGTTATCCGCTTGCATTGTTGTTCCGCTGGGTCTACTCAAGTCTCTTTATCCTGATTTTATGCATAATCATATTCTATTATTTCAAAATAGAACCCCTTGTCAAGACCGATTTTCTCTCCCAATGCCTATTTATATGGGAAGAAAGCACTCTTTGCTCTCTCCGTAGCCAATAATTCGAGTACTTCTCTATCCTTCATTGATATTAGAACTGACCTTATATGTTAGCCCCTAAATGTAAATTAAAATTTCGTGCAATGGAGGCTTGTGAGGTCTTTTAAATTTGCAGGTGTAGGTCTAGGTATAAGACTGTTACAGATGGATGCATTGACAGTATTAAAAGTAATAGTAACATTCTTGTAAAAAATTCAAGGTATCTATATGAAAAATACAACAGTTAGCATTGTATTTTTTTAAGTACAATTTTTTGTAATCTTCGCTAGACCACAGAGCAATACTCCTCAGGAGAAGAGAGATTTCGTCCTTAAATATGGCGGATGATTCTCTAGCCTATCTGTATACAAAAAATCTTGGAGCAAAATCTTTAGTTAAAAAAGCTGTAGGTTACGGAGTTGTTAGTGATATTATATGCAATTATTGTATTTCGGGACAGGCAATGGATATGGAGTATTATCCGATAATGCAGATGGAGTCAAAACCTAAATGAGAATGGGCGAGTCATCTGCTGGGCTCGGTGTGGCACTAATAGACTTTCGTGAGGTGATTATCTTTAATGATCAGAGTGCATTTAATGATTTCTTTACACAAGGCTGGAGTTTTGGAGCACAAGGAGAAGCAGCGGCAAGATACCAAGGTGCTGGGGCAGCTGCAAAAGGAGGAATTCCACTAGCACTGGTATGAGCACCCTGGATTTCCTCGAGATTGTAAAGCAGTGGCTCAACAATGCGAAGGATCCACAATGGCACCGGCCATTCACGGAGCTTGTCTATTAGCTGATGATCGAGGTCATGAATTATTTGCGGGCAAACGGTTTTAAGACGTACATAGTCACCGGAGGTAGACAGGAGTTCGTGAGGGTCTACAGTCAACGCGTCTATTGCATACCGCCTGAGCAGGTGGTGGGGTCGAGCGTTTTGAAAAAACGTGAATACAAGGACGGAAAATCTTTACTTTTACCCGAGCCCAAGGTGTTTTTCATCGACGATCACGCGGGCAAGGCGATAGGCAGTAACATCTTCATCGTCAAGTGTCCTTATGCAGCTTTCAGCAATTCGACTGGGGATAGGGAGATGCTAGAATGGACGCAAACGGGCTGCGGGGTGCGTCTGATGATGCTCGTCTATCACGACGACGATTTTAGAGAGTATGCCTACTGTCCGGCAGGAGGCGGACACAAATATAGGCACCATCTCTCAGGCGCTGAAGGACGAGGCGAGAAAGAATGGGTGGGTCGTCATCAGCATGAAGTATGATCGGAAACGAGTTTTTAAATTCGAAGAACAGTAATCCTGAGCTAAAATTCCGGGATATGCTCCATGTTTTAAGATAATAATAATAAATGAATCTAAGGCTGGCCATCTATTTTATAATTGTTATAGTGATCTTTGTCACCCTGGGGTATATCTACCGTAAATCCATTTTTTTACATTCCGATAAAACATTTAAACCCGTGAGCTCAATCGTCGGGAATCGGGAATCGGCTCCCCCTCAATTTATCGGCAGCACTACATGCGCGGAGTGCCATAAGGCGGAGTACGAACTATGGATCGGCTCACACCACGATCTCGCCATGAAAGATGCGAACGATGTGACTGTACTCGGAGACTTCAACAACAAAAAATTCGATTATTACGGTCTCAAATCCGAGTTTTATAAGCAGGATGGCAAATTCATGGTCCGCACGGACGGCCCTGACGGTGAGCTCCATCACTATGAAATAAAATACACTTTCGGCGTTTATCCCCTTCAACAGTATCTTATCGAATTACCTGACGGTCGACTCCAGGCTTTCGGCATAGCATGGGATAGCAGACCGCGTGAAGGAGGGGGACAGCGATGGTTTCATCTCTACCCTAACGAGAAGATTTCACATAATGATAGATTACACTGGACCGGTGTCGACCAGAACTGGAACTATATGTGCGCTGAATGCCACTCGACTAATCTGAAGAAAAATTACGACCTTAAGACCAATACCTTTAACACAACATGGTCTGAAATAAACGTTTCGTGCGAAGCATGTCACGGCCCGGGATCTAAACATGTAAAATGGGCAAGGCAAAAGAAGACCGATGGGTTCCCGAATATGGGACTACTTGTGAGCTATAATGAGAGGAAAGGTGTTAGCTGGACGATCAATAAGACATCTGGAAATGCTGTGAGGAGTGAGCCCCTTGGGTCTCATACCGAGATAGAATTCTGCTCTCGCTGTCATTCGAGGAGAAGCGCTATATCCGACAATTACGTCTACGGTCAAAGCCTCCTCGATACTCACATACCTACGCTCCTCGATGAAGGTGTTTATTATCCTGATGGGCAGATAGAAGCCGAAGATTATGAATGGGGCTCATTCCTGCAAAGTAAAATGTATCATATCGGAGTAACGTGTACCGACTGCCACAACGCTCACAGTCTGAAATTGAGAGCGGAAGGAAATTTGCTCTGCGCAGGGTGTCATCAGGCGGAAAAATACGACACCCCCTCACACCACCATCATAAGCCGCTTTCTGCGGGCTCACATTGCGTAGCATGTCATATGCCTCAAACGAATTACATGATTGTTGACGCGCGTCGTGATCACAGCATAAGGATACCGAGGCCGGATCTCACAGTTAAAATCGGCACACCCAATGCATGCAATAAGTGTCATACGGACCGTACGCCGGAATGGGCGGCTTCGGAGATAAAAAGTTGGAGCGGTGGAAATTATAAAGGTTTTCAGAATTATGGAGAAACTCTTTATGAAGCCCGCACGGGAGCGGCTCGAGCTGAAGAGCCTCTCGTGAAGCTTGCGAACGATGAGAACGAGCCTTCAATCGCAAGGGCAACGGCGCTTAAAGGTCTGGGAGAATATCTGAGTCCTTCCTCAATACTGACCGTGGAGAAGGGACTTAAGAATAAAGACCCTCTCATTAGAGGAGCGGCTCTGGACGCGCTAGGGGAAGCACCTACTGAAACTAGAAGCGGGCTCGCTTTCAGACTGTTAAATGATTCCGTGCTCGCCGTAAGAATTAAGGCTGTCACCATACTTGCTTCTGTGCCAAAGGAAAATCTGACTGCCGGACAGGAAAAAGCGCTTGATGAAGCTTTGAAGGAATATGTGAGGGTGCAGATGACAAATGCAGACCGTCCAGAAGCTCATATAAACATAGGCTTAATCTACGCGGAGTTGGGACGGTTTTCTGAAGCGGAGTTTCAGTATGAGACGGCTATGAAACTAGAACCTTCATTCATCCCTGCTTATGTCAACCTTGCAGACCTTTACAGGATGGAAGGAAGGGACAATGAGGGAGAGCGTTTTCTCCGAAGAGCTCTCGAGATTTCGCCACGAAATGGGGACGTATACCACGCGCTCGGATTACTCCTCGTAAGACAAAATAAGATCCCGGAAGCTATGCATGCCCTCGAGGAATCTGTTAAGTTTAGTCCCGATAACACCCGATACAACTATGTCTATGCTGTAGCGCTCAATGATACCGGCAAAAAAACCGAGTCTATTCGGGTGCTGGAAGAGATCAATATGCGCCACCCCGGAGACCGTGAAGTATTATATGCGCTTATCAATTTCAACCGAGAGAATGGAAGAGTTCCTGAGGCACTTGAGTATGCGGAAAAGCTTGTTGAGCTCTCACCGGAGGACTCCGGAGCAAGACGAATATTACAAGAACTCAAAAAAATCGCGAATCGATGATGAGAGAATAATGCTTGAACTTTGAGTGGAGCCATTATAGTAATTTCTGATGCTGTCAAATTCATATTGCTTGAATCATGACCTAGTAGAATGAAACTATGTGCAGTTGAATTATAATGTAATGCCTTGCTTTCTACTGTCACATCTGTTCTAAAATCGAGTCTCTCAATAATGCGAATTCTCTTTTCAACTTCGTTTTTCGAACAGCTAAATAATATTGACAAGGCTCACTTCCCTATTGCGAGTAAAATTTATTCATGGCTTCCATGTCTATAGTGTTTCGATTATTTCTTATTACCGATACTCCATAGCCACATAACAACCAAAGTAATATGAACAAACAGAAACCAGCCACTAGAGATTTTTCCCAAAAAGGTAATACACATCCAGAAGGGGCTGTCATCCCAGCTTAGCTTGAGCATTGGTGTAGTCTTTTGACGTTATCGAAAACAGCAATATAGCCAGCTTTCGCAACGATTAGAGATTCTTAAAAGACTATACATATATAGGGGAATGACTACCTAAATACTGATTTTGGGTCAGTACTACCCAAGTGGGATATAAAAAATGAGAGGTTTCTAAAATAATGGGGTTCATCCGCTTAATTATCACTTGTCGTATTATAAAGTAGGGAACGTCACCCGAGTCGTAAGAAGCACTTAACTCATTTGAAGAATATATGTTCCAGCTGAGCAAAGAGGTTCTAACCTCGTCCAGACAGCGACCCCATACTACGTATATAAAATACGGTATATAAAAATACGAGTTAGTTGGATGAGATTCCAACTGACGTTATAGAACAATCCATATTCCTAATTATCGGGAGCTATTTATTAAACTCGGTTTATTGTAAATCGAAGGATTGATAATTATTTCTAAAGAAGGGAAAGTGCGCTGAAGTTTTTCAACGCACTTTTTATATTCAATTCTTAAGCTAGAACTACGTTCTGAGCCTGTGGGCCTTTTTGTCCATCGACGACTGTAAACTCTACTCTCTGTCCTTCTTCGAGAGAACGGTAGCCGGTAGCGCTTATTTCGCTGAAGTGAACGAAAACATCTTTTTCACCATCGAGCTCTATGAAGCCGAAGCCTTTCGCAGAATTGAACCACTTAACTGAGCCAATCTTACGTTCTGACATGTGAGATTAACCTCCTTGTATATGATTTGGGTTGTGCTAGCGGTTCAAAACCAATTTTAGGTGGAAATCTTAAATTAGATAGGAACTACTGCAAACTTTAAAATATTGTAGCATAAAATTATGATATAGTCAATATAGTATTATAGTTGTATAAGTTTCGAGTTTATCCGGCATTGCCGGGTAATGTTCTTTGCTGATTGCTCATGGATATATTTGAATTCTCCTCGCTGGTTTTTCTCGGCGCAGCGACGGGGTTCGGGGGCGGGGTAGCGCCTCTTCTCGCGCTCGACTTCGGCATGGATATGCGCTGCACAAAAGGGCATCCGTACTTTCATGAGCCGCCATATTGTCATCCGAGTAGCGCTGAAGGTCGCAGGTTCAAGCCCCGTCTCGCACTGTTTCAATTACGCTTCATATATATTTAAGTATTGCCTCAGGTATTGCGGGCGTGCGCGCTCAGCCATTCCCGGATACGGCTTACGAACCTCTCAGGCGCGTCCATGTGTACCCAATGGGACGCATCCTCGATTATCTCGAGCGTCATTGCGGGGAAGTGAGCCTTGAGCAGCGTCTCGTGCTCCCAGACCCGATATTCGGACCTGCCTCCGGCGAGCACCAGTGTTGGTCCTTCATAGACCGCTCGCGGGGAGAGCTCAAAGGATTCTTCCGATACAAACCGGCGGAGCTCGGGAAGATTACAGCTCCACGCCAGCTCTCCCGTGTCCTGGCGTTTGAGATTCTGAAGCAGAAACTGCCTAACACCGGGGTCGGGGATTTTCTCCGACAGAATCTTATTGGCGAGGGTTCGGGTGCTTACGGATTTCAGATTCAGATCCATCAGTGTATCGAGTATTTTCAGGAGACCCTGTGTCCGGCCCGCCGGGGCTATATCGACTAATATAAGACTAGCAATAGCCGCTTCGTTTGAGGTTGCTACGGCCATGGCCACGAGACCCCCCATTGAATGGCCGATGAGATGGGGCGCCTCGTCGCAGGTCGTATAGATAAGCCGGGCAATGTCGTCCCGCATCGCAGCGATGCTGTGCGGGCCGTGCGGCGAATCACCATGGTTGCGCAAATCCGGGACGATCACGCGACTGTCGGTGGACAAATCCCGCGTAATGCGTTGCCAGTTCCGTGATGATCCCAAAAGTCCGTGCAGGATCAGGACTACCGGACCCGAGATGCCGGCTTTTATCAGGTTGAGCTCCATTGTAGTTTTTCTTCCGCGTAAACTACATTCTTTCGGGCTCGTACGGTTCAGGCTTGTCGCCCTGATATACCTCTGAAACTGGGCTCACATCCGAAACTTTTTCCAGTAGCGCACAAGTCCCGATACATTCATCCAAAATGGATCTGCTAACTCATAAGCTTCAATCAATTGGTTATCGACTTTATCCTTTACAAGTACTGCTCTGAAAATATTCTCAAAATCACGGATCATTTCATCTTCGGTTTTTCCTTCTTTCAATCTCTCTCCAATCCATTCGGTAACTTCAAGAAGTCTATTTTCCAGTTCTTTCAAATGATCTTTTACGTGGCCGGATTTGCCATAATGAGTAAGATACAAGGCCTGCGGGTTTAGATTCATCATCTTTCGTATGGACTCCTGCCAGAGCTCCACATTGATCTCCGGCGGAGGGGTGGGCGGCAAAACAGGACCATTTTCTATACAAACGCCGCCTGCATCTCCCGTAAATAAGAGATCGGCTACGAGATAGGAATGATGATGGGATGCGTGTCCGAGGGTTTCAATAGCCTGAATGTTATTACTGCCGATTTTTATCTTCTCCCCATCCCGGATTACATGGATATTTTCCCTTGTTATGGGTTGGATTTCCCCCCATAGAGTTTCCATTTGATCGTTATAAATACGTCTCGCGGATGCTATGAGCTTTGTAGGATCGGCCAGGTGTTCGGCTCCGAAAGGGTGAACATAGATTTTGGCGCCGGCTTTAGCGAAGCGCCAGGCTGCTCCGGAGTGATCCAGGTGTATGTGGGTAACAAAAACCTTTCTTATGTCTTCAATGGCGTAACCGTGACCATTAAGACTCATTTCGAGTTTATGAAAAGTCGTATCAGGACCGGTTTCAATTAAGATAGGCTCTCCCCCGTTTTCAATGAGATAAGAAGCTATTACCTTCTGTGTAAAGAAGTTATGGTCTATAGTGTGAATTTTCATAAACGAATCTCCTTACTTTTTTCGAGGCAATTTCCATTCTTGATTATTTGTCATTATTCATATTACCTTTACAATCCCTTCCCGGATTGTCAAATTCTCCGAAAATAAGTCTGGGTACTCCGGGCTAGGTTATATGCATTTTGTGTGAATTGCCGACCATCCGCGTTTGGCGTCTTCAATGCTTGAGATAAGACCGAAACGGCTTTAGCCGCATTATAATAAAGAAGGTAATATGAAACGGTATCCGTAAATGTCACGGTCGGTTAAGATGTACTGCGTGTGAATGGACTAAGTGCGGATCATTGAAGCTCACGACGGATTGAAAGTGTAGTCCGATGAATATACTTGAATTCTCCTCGCTGGTTGTTATCGGCTCTCTACTTGCGGGTTTCCTCGGTGCTGTGACAGGACTCGGAGGAGGGGTCGTGATAGTGCCTCTCCTTGTGATCGGATTCGGCGTGGATATTCGCTATGCGATGGGCGCGTCGCTCGTTTCCGTCATAGCGACCTCTTCGGCGGCGGCGTCCGCTTATGTGAAGGAAGGGTTCAGCAATATCAGAGTGGGTATGTTTCTCGAGATAGCTACTTCGATAGGAGCAGTTGTGGGAGCCGCTGTAGCGACGAGCATCTCCCCTTCGGCAATCGCGATAGTCTTTGGCTTTGTGCTCATTTACTCGGCATACCAATCCGTTTTCTCGCATTTTAAGAACGGCGCGCCGTCTAAACCCGATAAGCTGGCAACGGCTCTGAAGATGAATTCGGAATACCCGGAGCCCGACGGGCCCAAGAAATATTATGTCCGCGCCGTACCCCAGGGCTTCGGCGTAATGTTTATTGCCGGAACGCTTTCTGGATTATTGGGAATAGGCTCGGGAGCCCTCAAGGTGATCGCTATGGATCAGGTGATGCGTCTGCCTTTTAAAGTATCCACTACGACGAGCAACTTCATGATAGGTGTTACAGCCGCAGCAAGCGCAGGCGTTTATCTTAACCGCGGGTACGTTGACCCCAGTCTTTCCATGCCTGTGATGCTGGGCGTTCTTTTGGGCTCGCTGCTCGGCACTCATTTTCTATTCAGGGCATCGACCAAGATTCTCCGCATAGTATTTGCGGTCGTTATTTTCGCGCTCGCGCTCGAGATGCTGTATAAGGGGCTTACAGGTGGGTTCTAATATGGAAGATAAGAAGAACGCGATGAGCGACGAGCGGATGGATTTGATAATCGGGAACCTTTTAAGGATTGCGGTGATAATCTCTGCGGTATTCGTGCTTATTGGGTGTGTGATATACCTCTTACGGCATGGTCTTGAGATGCCCGATTACGGTGTTTTCACCGGAGTGCCCAAAAATCTCCGCGACCTCAGGGATATCATAGACGTAGCGTGGCAGATAAGAAGCATGGGGATTATACAATTGGGTCTTTTAATTCTAATCGCCACTCCGGTAGCCAGAGTCGCTTTTTCCGTTATTGCTTTTCTCATTGAGCGCGATTACATGTATGTGGTTTTCACCCTGATAGTGCTGACGGTCCTTCTCCTTAGTATCACCGGCATTATAATCTGATTAATATCAGAGTCCTCCGTAAGATACTCCGCCCGATTCCCGGAATCGGAGGAGCTTGCCTGCCTGCCACCGGCATCGTGGTTACAGCCTTGACTCTCACCCGCTGAATCTTTTAGTCTTAGTGCTTCATAGAATGCTGACAGCCCCCTGTCGCATGTCTGAAAATATGACAATAGGAATTCCTATTCGATGGATGGAAGCCTTCTGTGAGTCAGGCTTTCCAATTCGCACAAGCGTACAAAATATAATTCCCACGATGAAATACGAGTGTATTTGGTTGTAATTTCAGCGACATTCGCAATTCGGGAATGTGTGCTTGAACTAGCATCCGCACAGTATCCAGCGACCACCACTGACTTGGTATGCTCCTTGCTATTTGATTAACAATGATGAAAGTGTATCCGAAAGAGATTTTGCTCAAAGATAAAACTAAGGTCATTGTCAGACCTCTTCTTGCAGAGGATTGTGAATTCGTGAAGAAGTTTTTTTCGACTATACCGAGAGAAGACCTCCTTATTTATAAAGACGACGTGACTAAGTGGGAGTCGCTCGAAGACTGGTTCCTCGACCCGAATTACGAGAAAGAGGTTGAGCTTTTGACTTTAAAGAAAAAAGAGGTTATTGCGAAGGGAACTCTCCATGCCCAGGGGCTTTACTGGCCTCACGCTGCTGAGGTTAAGCTCGTAGTCCATCCGAAATACAGGGGGAATGGAATAGGTTCCTATATGTTCAACTTGCTCCTCTATGAAGGTCTCAAAAACCATTTCCAGAAGATAATAGTCAGATATATTCCGGATAACGTCAGTTTTACAAAGATTCTCGGCCATTACGGTTTCGAGCCCGAAACCGTGCTCAATTATTACGTGCTGGATGAGACTACGAATGAACAGAAAGACCTGGTTATCGCTTCGTACGACCTCCAGGACTGGGAGCGCAGATTCGAGTTCTATACTTTTATTTACGGAAATAAATAGACCACCCAGGCGCACCCGGTTTGTAAGCGTGCCATATTAATGATATTCTCATGCTTAAGTCAGTTAAATAATTACTGTTCTCAGAGTGTTATTGGCATGAAGGACCTGAAAAAGACCAAGAATGAGCTTATCCAGGAGAATATAGAGCTGAGAGAGAAAATCAGGTCGTATGATAAATACAATGAAACTTACGACGGATTTTTAAGGTACGACTACGGCTTCATAGTTGAGTCAGTACCCAGCGGAGTAATAATGACCGACCCCACAGGGACGATAATATTCGTGAATACCCCGTTGAACAATATGTTCAAATACCAAAGCGGTGAGCTCCTTGGTCAAAGCATTGAAACGCTAGTCCCGGAACGCTTCAGAAAGAGCCATGTTGCCTTCAGGGATTCATATTCGAATTCCCCGGGTACCAGACCGATGGGCAAGGGACGCGATCTGTTCGCTCTCAGGAAGGATGGCACTGAATTCCCAGTAGAGATAGGACTAAACCCGGTGAAAACTGCGAATGGGGCAGTAGTACTTTGTACGATTGTCGATATCACGGAAAGGAAAGAGAGCGAGAGGCTGCTCCGGGAAGGAGAAGAGAGGCTCCGCGGGATAATGGACAATACTTCCGATGCCGTGCTCCTTTTCGACGGCGACGGCCGGATTGAATCTATAAACAGGGCGGGGCTTATCCTTTTTACGGGGAGCGAGGATGGTGAGATCGGAAATATTTGGGAAATGATAACTCCGGAACACAGGGATAGCTTTGCGACGAAGTTGAGAAACGCGAAAGAGGGTGTTTCGGTTACGGACTTTGAAACCGAAATGATAAAAAAAGACGGCAAGAGGGTCCCTGTGAGCATCAGTTTGGTCCACATGAGCCAGAATGGCGGGAAGTTCATCGAGACTGTAAGAGACATTTCCGCAAGAGTAACAATGAGGAAGAAAGTAATAGAGTTGGAAAAGTCTCAAATAGTGGGAAGGATGGCCGAAGGCTTCGCCCACCACATGGGCACGCCGCTTGCATCCATGCTGCTCAGGGTTCAAATGCTCAAGGAGGACATACCGTCTGTGCCTGGCTGTGAGGGGGTGCTTGAGAAATTGGATTCGGTTGAAAGGCAGATACACTATGGCCAGAAAGTTATACAAAGGCTCCTCAAATTTGTGAGCGACCCACGTAGCGAAAAGGGTGCTGAGGATGTGTCGTCCATTCTCATCGAATCGGTCGATCTCATAAGACCTCTTCTCAAAAAGAAAATCATAGAGGTGATTGTGGAAACGGAGGATAATTTGATAGTACTCACGGACACAAATCTCCTCCATCTTGTCTTCACGGATACTATAATGAACGCAATCGATGCTATGCCCAAAGGCGGGTCACTTACTTTAACCGCTTTGGGCACGACACTGCCGGGTTTCGCATTAATAACAATAAGTGATACCGGGAACGGTATTCCCAAAGAGATTATTTCGTATGTGTTTGAGCCCTTTTTCACGACAAAGCCTCCGGGAATGGGCACGGGACTCGGCCTCTCTGTGGCAAAACGTATAATTAGCGACCACGGCGGAGAGATTACCTTGAAGAGCAAAGAAGGGGAGGGGACGACTGTTATAATCAAACTTCCCTTATATTCGGAGGAGATGTCAGCGTGAGTCCCGAAAAATTCAAGGTGCTCGTCGTAGACGACGACAAGGAATATGTTGAAGCCGTGAAAGAGCTTCTCATTCGTAATAACTACGATGTGATTACTGCGTATTCGGGTAAAGAAGCGCTGGAGAAGGCTGCTGAGGACTGCAGACTGGATCTGGTGCTTCTCGATCTGGTGATGCCGTTCATGGACGGATTCACTCTGCTTGAAAAACTTCTGGAGATGATATCCGATATCACAATCATCATGGTGACCGGTCAGGGCACCGTGCAGACAGCCGTCGAGGCTATAAAGCGGGGCGCCAAGGATTTCATCACGAAGCCTTTCGATAAGGACATTTTGTTGAATAAGCTCGACGTGCTAAGAAAGGCTGAGGAGCTCGAGAATAAAGTCAGCAGCCTGAGTGTCCTCCTATCGGAGAAGTACGGGTTCGATAACATCATCAGCGGCTCCAAGCTTATGAAGGCGGTTTTCGAGAGAGCCTCAGCGGCGGCGCACAGCGACGCCCCGGTTTTCGTAGTAGGCGAGACGGGTACGGGAAAGGAGCTTCTTGCAAAGGCGATACACCTAAGGGGGGAAAGAGCGGGCAAGCCGTTCATTGGGGTCAACTGCGGGGCTATACCGAAGGATCTACTGGAGTCCGAGCTTTTCGGGTACAGGAAGGGTGCCTTCACGGGAGCCATAAGGGATCATGAGGGGCTATTCGTGGCAGCCGATAAGGGGACTATTTTCCTGGATGAGATAGGTGAGATGCCGAAGGAGCTTCAGGTAAGGCTCTTGAGGGTGGTTGAGGACTACAAGGTGAGACCGATAGGGCATACTCAGGAAATATCATTCGATGTGAGAGTGATAT
>JBIOKC010000021.1:0-19513 GCA_044451425.1 Thermodesulfobacteriota bacterium | reverse complement strand
GGGTTACAACGGCGGTCATAACCAATATCATCACGGTCATGGCCATTATTACGACAACGATTATGACGCTCCCGGAGACCACTGCGTTTTCGTGCCACAAGATAAATTCACTTACAAGAACGCGAAGCTCGTTGCACTTGAGGGCTCGGACAGGCTTACAGTAGTGAGGAAAGTCAAGAACGTAACCAACATACAGGTCGAAAACAACAAAATCTATAATTACGGTCCCGATAAGGACGGTATAGAGAGAGCTGAAGGCGGGAAGTTCACGCGGGTCGATCTGGTTGACAGCAGCCTTACCACTGTCAGGGGGAACAGGAACCCGAACAGTCTTAACGGAAACAAATACAGCGTATTCAGGCCGAGCATCGAGAAGAGGGAAGGCGATGTTCCTTATACGATGCGGGACGTCAACAGATCGAGCGTTAAGAACGGCTATACGTCGGGAGACAGGACAACGGGAAACTCGCTTGTTCAGGAGAGGAATACCACGACCCTTGAGAGCAATCCTAATGGTAACGTGGCTCCCGCCGATTACGGAGTTATCAAATGGGGTTCGGCCGGTCTGAGAAACAGCATGAATGTAAATACCGAAACCGGCCGGCAATCAAGTGGAGGCACGTTAGTCTCGATGAACCAACGCAGTACGGAAAACGTTAGCCCTGCGGTTACCAACAGGAGTAATAACCGCTATCACGTTCCGACGGTCAATAGCGAGCCTATGCGCACAAATAGTGGCCCGGCCGTGACCGGGAGACAAGGAAACAGTTACGGGTCTCCGGTCATGCAGATGCAGCCTGGAACGAGCAATCGATCGAAATACAGACAGCCCGCGAAGAGAGATGCTATCGGCTATTCCGACCCGGGGAACTACGGGCGGTCTCCGAATCGGGGTATTAAGCAACCGGGAAATAACTACAACTCGAACGGATACAACGCACAGAAGTATTCGAATGAGCATAGACCTGTGCATAATCAGGACAGGAGTTCTTTCAATACCGGGAGATCTAACACCAACTCGGGAAATAACCGGTACTCGAATGGTACGACTCAGACCTATACCGCTCCTTCCCGTAATACAGGCAAGCGGAGCTACAGCCCCGGTAACACGAGGTCATCTAACAACAATTCGTTTGCGCAGGATTCCGCACACAGAAGATAATCAATTCCCTCGACTAAAGCGTATATGATCCGAATGACGGGGCATGGATGAAAATCCGTGCCCCGTCTGATATCATATCTCTCCTGTGAGCACAGGCTTCGTTAATCGATATAAGATACATGTATCCGGAATTGACGGTTTTCTGGCGGCGCGCCTGTCCGAGCGGGAATGGGTACCTATCTGTTTCAATATCTCGGGTGAGGATTCGAACGGGAATATCGCTCTCGCAGAAGTCGACACGCCGCATGTAAGCGCTGAAACGAACGGGATTGATTTTGAGCTCTCGACTTGTGAATGTCGCGGACTCGACATGGCGAATATAGAGGATTATCTTGACAAGCCCGTTTATACGAGCTCCGCTTACGAGCTCTTCGATTTTGTTCTCGGATATCTTTTCTCCTTCGACTGTCTTGTGGAATTCACCGGAAACGCGTGGAAAGTAAGGGTGCTTAACCCTGTGAGTTTGTAAAGAATGTGCGGGTTGCCGGCCGCCACCGCCTGCCTTATACCTCCGCCCCTCCGGCTGAGTGGGGAAGCATTAGAACCGCCTTAGTATCTGATAATAAGTGTCCCTCTGAGCGGGGACGAATCCCGCGGACCTTATTATGTGCACCAGCTCATCGACGGTCGATCTCAGCCTGTTCTCTGCACAGCAAAGAACGTTTTCGTCAAATAGGGTGCCGCCCAGATCGCTCGCGCCGTAGTGCATTGAGAGCGAGCCTATCTTGGCCCCCTGGGTAAACCAGGAACCCTGTACGTGTACGAAGTTATCGAGGAAAATCCGCGAGAGCGCGAGCACTCTCAGATACCTGTTCCCGCCCGTCTCATTCGGCAGCTTTCTTTCGAGAAACGTGTTTTTGGGTTTGAAAGTCCAGGGTATGAAGGCGAGGAAATTTCCCGTCTCGTCCTGCAGCGTCCTTATCCGGTCCAGGTGCTCTAGAATATCCTCATCCTCCTCGAAATGGCCGAACATCATTGTAGCGGTCGTCTTGAACCCGGTAAAGTGTGCCTCCCTGGTAACCTTCATCCACTGGTCGGCGTCAATCTTGAGTGGGCTTATCTTCTTGCGCACCCGGTTGGAGAGCACTTCGGCGCCGCCTCCGGGAATCGTCCTAAGACCCGCGTCCCAGAACCTTCTCAGCACTTCCTCGGTGGTAAGATCGGAATATTTCGCTATGGCGCTTATCTCCGGCGCCGAGAAGGCGTGGAGGTGGAGCCCCGGTATCTCTTCCCCGGTCCTCCTTATTATCTCAAGGTAGTAATCCAGTGTTATCTCGGGGTTGTGGCCTCCCTGAAGGAGAACTGTCGTAGCTCCGTTATGGTAAGCCGTCCTCATCATTTCTATGACCTTATCCACGCTATGGGTATAAGCATCGCTTACGCCTGCCGGGCGCCAGAAGGCACAGAAAAGGCACTCCGTATCGCAGACGTTGGTATAGTTGGGGTTCGTGTCGGCGACGAACATGACTATTCCTTCCGGGTTGTGCTTCCTCCGCACGAAGTCGGCTAAAGAGCCCATCCGTATCGTATCCGCGTTTTTAAGGAGGGTTAACCCATCCTCCCTGCCTATCCTCTCTCCCGCGAATACCTTCCCAAATATTTCCTTTACTTCCATATATTATCTAGTGAACCTTATATCTACTTTAGTGTCAATTTACATATAGTTTAACTATCTTGGGAGATATATTCCCGAGATTCTGGCCCATCGGGAGAGGTATCCGCTTGCCGCGGACGCAGGAATCTCAGAGCTTGGTTCCGCGCCGGATAAATAAAATCTGTTGTGAGCATCTCAAAACATGTGTAGATTATTCTATTACATGTTGCACCGCCCGGGCGCTTTATTTCTTGCAGTCCTTACACTTTTCATCCTCATATCCGGTTCCAGATCCAATGCAGACTCATTCGACGAGAACCTGTTTTCGATCTACTCTCAGGGGCGGAAGATCGGTTATACGTATGATTCCGAAAAGTATTCGGGTGAGATTACCGAGGTCACTGAAAAGACCGGGCTCAAGGTAAAGCTACTCGATAATGTCGAGGACCTCGCAACCGAGGCCCATTACAGACTCCGCGGCTACAATCTCCTCTCGTTCGATTTCAAATACATCTCCCCGTCAGGGAACGTTACAGCGACCGGAGTGAGGGAAGGAAAATCTCTTAAAATCAAAATAAATTCCATATCGGGTCAATCCGAAATGGTTATTCCTGCCGGTAAGAACCTTATTCCGGATTCTCTGCTTCCCGGATGGCTCTCGTCAAAGTCGCCTGAACCGGGGAAAGAATACAATGTCCCGGTGTTAGACCCGATCTCGGTTATCGCGGGTTCGGGCGGAGCTGTTCCCTACTCTGAAAACAGAATCGCCGCGCGGGAGAGAGTCGATCTGCCTTATTTAGGCAGCTTCGATGCCTGGAGAGTCGAGTCTGAGATCACAGGGGTTCGTATTACATCCTGGATTACGGACGACGGCAAGTTGATAAAGCAGACTACCCCCCCGGGCATGACAGCCCTGCTGGAAAAAAACGGGAGCGATCCCGACAAGGGTATAACGGAATTCGATATCACCGAATCGACGTCGATACACACCGATAAGGAACTAAAGGACGCGAGGGAAATCAAACACATGAAGGTTGAGATTGAGGGTCTCGATTCCGATGACGGATTCGAGCTCAGCGACGGCTACAGGCAGTCATCACAGGGGAACATAGTGGAGATAAACGCTGGCGACATCACTCGAGTGAAAAGTTACAAGATCCCGAACAGAGATCCCCTGCTCGCACCGTACCTGAAACCTTACAACTCTATACAGAGCGACGATAAAGAAATAATCTCAAAATCGAGGGAGATTCTCGCCGGGGAGAACGATTCTATCAAGGCGGCGGAGAAGCTGAACAAATGGGTCTACACGAACCTTAAAAAGACCGGCACGGCGAGCATCCCTAACGCAAGGGACGTACTCAAAACACGCTCTGGCGACTGCAACGAACACTCGGCCCTTTTCGCGGCGCTCGCTCGCGCCGCCGGAATTCCGACCAAGATAGTGTCAGGTACAATATATCTCGACGGCAGGTTTTACTACCATGCGTGGAACGAGGTTTACGTTGGCGAGTGGATCGCGGTCGATCCCACTTTCGGGCAGGTGCCTGCCGACGCGACACATATAAAACTTGTCTCTGGAGATTTAACTAAAAGCTCCGTAATAATAAATGCGGCGGGTAAAATAAATCTGAAAATTTTGGAAGCTTCTTGAAATGAAAGGAAAAAATAAACTCGCATATATAGCCGTGTCCGTATTGCTCGCGGTATTGCCTTTAATGTCTTGCGCGCAGAAAAACTTCAAGGCCGACCCTGCACAGGCGGATCAGCCTTTCGTTTCGTCCGAGAAGCCGATGAATGAGGCTTATTATCACTTCGCTCATTCGAGGATGCTCTATCTGGAGAACAAAGTGGATGAATCGCTCGCCGAGCTTCAGCTCGCGGAAGAAGAGGGCCCCTCCTCAGCGTATCTGAAATACAATGTTGCCCTAATGTACATGTCTATGGGCAGACTGAACGATGCGCTCGCCAAACTAGAAGAATCGATTAAGACAGATCCAAACTTCGCCCCTTCTTACACGATCCTGGGCAAGATATTCGCCTCATCACAGGACCCCAAGGAAAGGGAGAAGTCGGTAGAGATACTTAACAAAGCGCTTGAGCTTAACCCCGAAGACGAGGAATCGCTTCTTTTCTTGGGGATTTTGGACACCGAGTCCGGGAATTACGACAGTGCGGAGCTCAAGTTCAGGAAGATAACGCAACTGTACCCGGACGACGAAAGGGGTTATTTTTTCCTCGGGAAGCTGTATTCCCAAAGGGGTAACTATCCAGCCGCCGAGGCGAGCTTCAAAAAGGCGATCTATATTAACCCGAGATTCGGCTCGGCGCTGATCGAGCTCGCATTGGTCTATGAGGAGGAGGGAAAAATCACGGAGTCCGAGCGGATTTATCAGGATGTCATTGTTCTTTATCCGAACAGCCTCGAATCCTACGTCCGTTACGGGAACTTCCTGTTCCGGGTGAACCGCATCGAGGACGCTAAGGCTCAGTTCGAGAAGGCGGAGAGCATGGACGTCCAGAACCCGGATCTTAAACTGCGGCTCGGCCTGATATATATCGAGAACGGTCAGTATAATAAGGCGATAGAGGAATTCAGGGTAATCCTCACCGGAAACCCTAACGACGAAAGGGCGAAATATTACCTCGCGCTCGGATACATCGAGACCGGACGTTACGACGCCGCTCTTCAGTTACTTGACACCATACCGCAGTATTCGGACTTATACGATGAGAGCCTCGTTCAAAAGGCTTATATATTCGAAAAGGAAAATAAGCTCTTGGATTCCCTTACCCTGATGGAGCGGGCCTACACGCACGAGAACAGCAACGAAGCCATAGTTAATTATCTCGGGAGCATATACAGAAAGCTTGGAAGGAACGATGACGCGATAAACCTTTATAAGAAGTTTCTCGCCTCCAATCCGAAAAGCGAGACGATATACTACTCCCTCGGCGTGACCTACTACCTCATCAATCAACAAGATAATTCGGTGAATACTATGATGAAGCTGATCGAGATTAACCCTAAGCAAGCCGATGCGCTCAACTTCGTCGGCTACTCCTATGCCGAGAGGGGAATTAAGCTCGACGAAGCCGAATCTATGATTAGAAAGGCTCTCCTCATTTCTCCTGACAAGGGATATATACTCGATAGCCTGGGCTGGGTCTACTATAAGAAAGGGAATTACAGCGAAGCGTTAAAGGTGCTTAAGGAAGCGGCTGCGCTTCAGTCGAACGATCCTGCGATCCTGGAGCACATAGGCGACGTATATAGAGACATGGGGGACAGCGTAAGCGCGCTCGAATATTACAGGAAGGGTATTGGAATGCTGGCCGGCGCTCCGTCCGTTGACCCAGAGGAGAAGGAGCTCAAAGACAGGCTTCAGCAGAAGATAAATCAGCTTACAAAAAATTCCAAGGTTCAAAGCTAGAATTGAGAATCACCACAGATAAAAATTACATTGCGGCGGTAATTATGCTGCTGCTCCTTGCCGTTTCATGCGCGCGGAGAGCAGGCGAAGTAGATATGTCCGGAGCCGATTCGGGGAGCATAATAATGAAAATCGAGCTTTTTGAGAACAGCGTGAGATCGGTAAAGGGCCTGGCTAGGGTACGAATAGAGACGGCTTCGGATAAAGTCTCGTATACCCAGGTCACGGTAGCGGAGGAACCCGATCTTATCCGTCTCGAAGCCTTAAACCCGTTTGGAAGCACCGTAGGGTTCGTATCATCCGATGGAAGGCATATCTACATTATGTCGTCCGGCGAGAAGGGGATATATGACGCGGATGAAAAATTCAACCTCTCTTACGTATACCCGGGGCTCGATATCAAGATAACTGCTCGAAGCCTCGCAAACCTCGTAATGGGACGCTTGCCGCTGAGTTTTTACGAAAATTCACAAAAGCCCTCTCTCTCGGCCGATGCCGGCCTCATCAGACTCGCCTGGAGTAACGGGAAGCCCGGCGAAGACGATGTACTCTGGGTAAACGGCGGCAATTACAGAGTCGAAAAGGCTGAATTCCTGCTCGAAAACGGCGAAATGGCCCGTATTTCGTACGAATACTTCGGAGATCTCGTCGACGGACACTATTTTCCGCGGAGGATTGATTTTTCTACAGGAAAGCTTTCAATTAATATTGTTTACGGGCCCGATGTCGAGATAAACCGGGGCGTTGATAAATCACTCTTCACTCCCTCGGCGTCAATTGCAAAATTCAACACACAAAATTATAATTAAATCGGATGACATTTCATATTCATTCTCGTCCGCGATCAACAGAAAAGAATGCACATATTGTTTGAGGTTGCCATCTAGTGTCGGAATCTGAAGTAGTAAAGGTATTTACAATTAAAAACAAGCTGGGTCTTCATGCCCGAGCAGCGGCGGTTTTCGTCAGACTCTCGAGCAAGTTTCCCTGCGATGTGAAGATAGTAAAGAACGGATACGAGGTGGATGGGAAGAGCATACTAGGAATGCTGTCCCTGGCGGCCGCCAAGGGAAGTGAGATAAAAGTCATTATAAGGGGCGAGGGATCGGAAAACGCGATGAATGAAATCGTGGAGTTGATAGAGAGCGGATTCGGAGAGGGTGTATGAGGGTCGAAAGAAAAGGCCTGCCAATATCTTCGGGGATTGCATTCGGGAAAGTGGTCCTGCTCGACCGCACGAGGATGATAGTCGAGAGGATTCAGATAGATGAGCACCAGATCGATAAAGAGAAGGAAAGATTCAGCCAGGCCCTAAGACGGTCGAAGAGCCAGCTCTTTTCTATCAGGGACACGCTTGAGCCGCTTGAAGGGGGTGACCACCTCCAGATACTGAACATCAACATTATGATGCTTGAGGACGAGATACTCTCCGAAGAGGTGCTTAATTTCATTGAGTCGGAGCGTATAAATGCCGAATGGGCCGTCAACAACATCCTGTCCAGAAAGAGCGAAGCCTTTAGAAAAGTCGAAGACCATTACATGAAGGAGAGGCTCGCCGATATTTACTACCTAGGCGAGAGGATACTCCGTAATCTTCACGGCGTCTCGGAGGACATCCCGAACCTCGGGCACGATTCCATACTGGTCGCACACGACATATCGGCTGTCGATGTCGTGGCATTTGCCAAACACAACGCGATAGGGATTGCCACGGACACCGGCGCTTCAACGTCACACAGCGCAATCGTGGCGAAATCTCTCGGAATACCAACCGTCATGGGACTCGAAGATATAACCATGAGGGCGAGCCCGGGTGATACGATTTTCATAGACGGATTCAGGGGCATTGTCGTACTCGACCCCGATGAGAAGGAACAGGAAGAGATAGGGCAGCGAAGGTCGGGCTATATAGCGCTCGAGAAGAAGCTGCTCGAATACGCGAAGCTCCCCGGTAGGACGCTCGACGGCAGGGAGATCAAGGTAAACGCCAACATCGAGATAACAGAGGAGCTAAACCACGCAATCTGCTACGGCGCGGAAGGGATAGGCATGTACCGGACCGAGTTCCTTTTCACCAAGTCCGTATATTTCCCCGATGAGGAAGAACAGTACGAGAGCTACAAAAAAGTGATCTCGGCGTTGAGCTCGCCACTTGTCACCATAAGGACTCTCGACATTGGCGGGGACAAATTCCCGCCGGGCATGGAGCCCTCCAAGAGACTGAATCCCGCGCTCGGGTTGAGAGGTATTAGGTTTTCACTCCGGGACGAGGGCACCTTCAGGACCCAGATTAGGGCGATACTGAGGGCGACTGAAGGCAGGAGGGTCAGGATACTCCTCCCCATGGTATCCGATATTACAGAAATCACCGAAGCGAAATCTATAATTTCGAAAATCGCCGACGAGCTCGACAAGCGGGACTTCTGGGACATAGGGGTCATGATAGAAACCCCCTCCGCGGCGATACTCGCGCCGGATATCTCGGAAGACGTAGATTTCCTGAGCATAGGCACTAATGACCTCATACAGTACACGTTAGCAGTCGACAGAGTGAACGAGCATGTCTCCTACCTTTACACTCCGTTCCACCCGGCGGTCCTCAGGCTCATAAAAGGTGTTACGGAATCAGCTCATGAAAAAGGCATACCCGTTAGCGTCTGTGGGGAAATGGCGAGCCAGCTTCCGTGCGTCCCGCTCCTCGTGGGTATGGGCGTAGATGAGCTGAGTATGAACACGCACTCCATACCGAGAGTGAAAAAGCTCTTGAGCGTGATAACCGAAATGGAGTCAAGAGAGATTACAGGCAAATGCTTACTCTTAAAGACAGGGAATGAAATAAAGGACTGCGTATCGAAATCCATTATCCAGAAGTGGGGCGAGAGCTTACCTCCGGATTTCATCGTAGAAATCGCATCAGGCACTTGAGGTCTGCTGTACGTGTGACCGTACTCTCGGTCTGCGAATCATACCATCTTTCCACCCCCGGATATAATTAACCCTTAATGCTCTGTATTCCTTAATAATAAAGTTTCTTCAGTGCAAGCAAATTCGTTTCTATTCTGGTATATTGTTACTTGGTTTTAAGGTATGGATATAAGCCTTTTCATCAAGGGAATCATAATAGGCGTGGTAATCACTGCTCCGATAGGGCCTGTGGGCGCCCTCGTCGTCCAGCGCGCTATAAACGAAGGGAGGATGTCCGGCATCATGTCGGGTCTCGGCTCGGCGGTCGCGGATACTATATACGCTATAATCGTCGCATTCAGCCTCACGTTCATATCCGATATGCTGATCGAGAAAGAGGCCTGGGTCCACATAATCGGCGGGATAATCCTTTTCGTTTTCGGTATAAGGGTGTATTTTTCAAAACCCGCTTCATATTCAGAAGCTAAAATCGACAGGAGCCACTTCGGGACTTTCGGCTCGGCCCTCCTGCTCTCGCTCTCGAACCCGATGGTCGTACTTTCCATACTGGCACTGTTCGCGATCCTCGGCATCCACGAACCCGCCAACTACTACAGGGCCGCTGCCCTCCTCGTGTCGGGTATTTTCATAGGCAGCGCCGTATTGTGGGTAGTTCTATGCTATTTCATCTCTAACATGAGAGACAGGCTCACGGAAAGGGGCCTACTTATAGTAAACAAGGTGTCGGGGATAGTCATACTCGCCTGCGGGGCATATGCGTTCATCACCCTCATCCGCCTCCAGATGATTTAGGCCTTCAGATGTTGGTTTTCGGCTTCCACATACACATATGCAGTAATTGCGGGAAAGCGGAGCGACCGCTTTAACACCCTCACTCCCCCTCGCCCAAATCCTCGGGCTTCTCTCCCCTGAATAGAATCAGGAATATCACGCCGATTATTATCCCTGCCCCCCCTAGGAGCTTGATTACGGAGGGTATTTCGTGGAATATGAAGTAGGAAAATAGAACGACGAATATGGATTCCAGCGGAAGCACTGCCGTCGTCCGCGACACGTCTATAAGCTTTATCGCCTGGAATTGGCAAGCCTTCGCGATATACGCGCCGTTAATCCCGCCGAGAGCCATGAATATCACATCCTTCAGCCCCGGCTTCTCGAGCGTGCCCGTCGCGACGAGGTATATGATCATGAATATTGCCACGCCGAGCGCCCTCAAATTAGCGACCATCAGCATGTTTAGCTTCGGGCCCATCTTTTTGACTGTGAACGAGAGGCTCGAGTAGAAAAAAGCCGCCGCTATGGCCGTTAACGTACCGACGAGAAGAGAGAATTCCCTCTGGTAGGCGACTATGATACCCCCTGTGATCGTTACCACGATTCCGACCGTCTCCCATTTGTTGAGCCTTTCGCCGAGGAATATCATCCCCAGGAGGAGTGAAAATAGAGTCTGCGCCTTCATGAGGAACGATGTCAGGGGTATTCCTATGGTTTTGATCGCGGAGATCCAGAGCGCCGCGCCCACGGCCGTCAATATGGAGCTGTATATAAATATCTTCGTGTATTTTCTCAGGTGCTTTACCTCGGCCCTCTGGGATGGTATCGCCATCACTACGAATACCGAGCAGACAAAGGCTGCGAAGAACCAGTAAAAGGTTATTGAGGCGGGGTGGAGGCTCCTGTTGACGGCTCTCCCGAACACATAGGAGAGTGCCGTGAAAAGAGCCGTACCCACGAGGTAGAGATACCCCGCGATGGGAAATTTCTCCCCTGTGTTCACAGAAGCACTATTTACTGCCATATCTCAAATCCTTTCGTTTCCATTAATCGTGTGTATCCTCCACCACCATGCAACGGCTGATCCCGATAAATTGTGCCCGACGCTGAATATCGCCGCCGGCAGAGCGGCGAGAGCGCCGAAGTGCAGGTTCGCGAGAGCGACGGCAAGCCCTGAATTCTGCATGCCCACCTCTATCGACACCGCCCTCGCTTTTGTAACGTCCATCCCGGAGAGCCTTGCGACCGAATATCCGAGTACGAGTCCCGTGATATTGTGGAGCATTATTGTTACTGCGACGCTGAGCCCCACTTTCGTTATCGAAGGCACGTTCGCGGCGACTATCACGGCCACTATGAATATTATGGACAAAGACGAAAACCCCGGCAGCACTGGCATTATAAGCTCCGTCCTGTTCCCGAGAAAGAACCTCACTCCCGCGCCGAGCACCACGGGGAGGATTATTATCTCGACTGTGGAGATGAACAGGTCGAGCGTCGGGACACGTATCCACTGCCCCGCCAATATATACATGAAGAATGGGATAGTAAACGGTGCGATTAGCGTCGAAGCGGACGTTATCGCGACCGAGAGGGCGACGTCCCCCTTTCCAAGATAGGTTATCACATTGGAGGCCGTGCCGCCGGGACACGATCCCACGAGCACCACGCCCGTAGCGAGCACGGGGTCGAGCGCGAGAATATCTTGGCGAGCAGGAATCCCGTGACGGGCATTATTCCGTACTGTGCAGCCAATCCTACGGCAACGTCCCTCGGTCTCCCGGCTATCCTCCTGAAGTCCTCGCCCGTGAGCGTCATTCCCATCCCGAACATGATTATCCCGAGGACGGGCACTATCAGCCACGTGAGGCCCGCGAAACGGGCGGGATAGAAGAACGCGATCAGAGAGAAAAGAATAATCCAGAATGTGAAATAGTCGGTGACGATACTGTTTAAATACGAGAGGTATCTCAATAGAGCTTCATTCTGGGCCGAATTTCCTAAACAGGGCAAAAGTACATAAATATCGATGGAGTGTCAATTCGATTGCCCTCTATATTCATTTTAATTCTTTACCCCCTGGGCGGAGAAGGGTAGAGTAAATTATTCAGGTCGATGGTTGGTTCATTGCCCGATCTTGTTATTGCCGCCGCTCTCATCAACCGATTGATAAGCCGTATATTCACGGACACCTTCCATCAGAAAGACACCTTCCACGTAAGGGGCGTTGGCGGTACGCTTTTTGATTCGCCAGCCTTCTGGTCGGCGGATAAGTTAGTCCTCATCCGCTCCTGAAACAATCCAGATATTTTGAGAGCCGTATTCTTTGACCTGTATATGAGTTGCGGTAACGTGGCTTCTCGACTCCGCTGTGCCCCCCCGGATATCCAGCACGGGGCTACTTATAAGATGAGAAGTCCAATAGCATTTGGTCAGAAACTTCTTGAAGAGATCATCCGATTCCGACACCGGCAGCTTGATAAGATCCTCGCCCAAGAGATACACGAACTCCGCATCCGCTGTAAATACACTTTTGAGGAGATTGTATTTTTTTCATCCAGCGCCTTACCGTAAAGTTGTATCACGTAACTGATTTCAAGATAGTCCGAAATATCCCGTGTATTGTACATAGCACCCCTCGATTATGAGAGTTGTGTTTCATGAATGACGATTATATGCATAAACTTTCTTCCTATAGTTTCTCTTGAAGATAGCATCGGATCAAGAACTTTCATATCCGACAGCATATTTCTGCTTTCTTCGCAAAAAACACATGAACAAATGATGAACAGCTTTTCGGGTATTACCTCAGATAATATTGCATTTCATTGTGAAATCTGTAATTTATACGGCTGATATGAGATACTCGCAATACTTCATCCCGACGCTCAAAGAAGACCCCGCCGGCGCCGAAGTCATAAGCCAGAAGCTCATGATCAGGGCGGGGATGATCAGGAAAGTCGCGGCCGGTATATATAACTACCTTCCCCTGGGTCTAAGGTGCCTGAGCAAAGTTGAAAATATAGTCCGGGAGGAGATGAACAGGGCAGGGGCCATCGAGCTTCTCATGCCCGCCGTAGTGCCCGCGGAGTTGTGGAAGGAGAGCGGCAGGTGGGATTATTACGGCAAAGAGCTTCTCCGGTTCAAAGACCGCGCCGAGAGGGAATTCTGCATAGGCCCTACTCACGAAGAGGTCGTGACCGACATAGTGAGGAGGGACGTTCGCTCATACAAGCAACTCCCGATAAACCTCTACCAGATA
This sequence comes from Thermodesulfobacteriota bacterium, assembly GCA_044451425.1. GTDB lineage: Bacteria > Desulfobacterota_D > UBA1144 > Nemesobacterales > UBA2774 > 2-12-FULL-53-21. Next base: position 6,362 of record JBIOKC010000021.1, on the reverse strand, counting down.
CAGACGAAGTTCAGGGACGAGATACGCCCACGTTTCGGAGTCATGCGCGCCCGGGAGTTCATAATGAAGGACGCCTACAGCTTCGACGCAGACGTTGCGGGAGCGGAGAAGTCCTATAAGCTCATGTACGACGCCTATTGCTGCATATTCGAGAGGTGCGGGCTTGAGTTCAGGGCAGTGCTCGCCGATACGGGGAATATAGGCGGGAGCTTCTCTCACGAGTTCATGGTGCTCGCCCCCACGGGCGAAGACGTGGTTATGAGCTGCGGCAACTGCGATTATGCGGCCAACCTCGAATTGGCCGAGATAGACTGGCACGAGAAGGGGGTTAAGCCTCCGAAGGACAGAAAGGCCGTACACGAGGTCCACACGCCTAATCTAAAAACAGTCGAGGAAGTGGCTCGATTTTTGAACGTATTACCTTCTAATCTCATAAAAACTATGATCGTCGAGGCAGACGGTCAGCCTGTCGCCGCCCTCGTAAGGGGCGACCACGAGCTGAGCCTTACGAAATTGAGGAAGGCGCTTGGCGCGGAGATCGTCGAGCTTGCGAGCGCGGCTAGAATTCAGGAAGTCACTGGCGGTCAGATGGGCTTCAGCGGCCCGGTCGGGCTTAAGATAAGGGTCATTGCCGACAGGTCAGTAGTGGGGATGGGAAGCTCGGTGACCGGCGCTAACAAAATCGATTATCACATCACAAACGTCATCCCAGGCAGGGACTTCGAGATAAAGGAAATAGCGGATATACGCGTCGCCCTCGAAGGCGACAAATGCCCCAAATGCAAGGAGGGCTCTCTCACATCGACGAGAGGGATTGAGGTCGGGCACGTCTTCATGCTCGGCACGAAGTATTCGGAGGCTATGAGCGCGAATTTCATCGATGCGGACGGGAAAGAGAAGCCCTGCATCATGGGGTGTTACGGCATAGGGATCGGAAGGACTGTAGCCGCCGCGATAGAGCAGAACCACGATGAGAACGGCATGATATTTCCGAAGGCGCTCGCCCCGTTTCAGGTAACAGTGCTGCCGCTCAAGGTCAAGGACGAAGAGGTAATGTCCGCGGCTGAGAAGATATACTCGGAGCTTATGGAAAAGGGTTACGAGGTCATAATAGACGACAGGGACGTCGGGCCGGGGTTCAAGTTCAAGGACGCTGAGCTTATAGGAATACCTGTGCACGTTGTAGTCGGACCGAGGACTATAAAGGAAGGGGAGGCGGAGCTGAAGCTCCGGAAGGGCGGCATTTCCAGGAACGTCAAATTCGAAGAAGTCGCAAAAGAAGTAGAGTCGCTTCTTTCATAGATTTATAATTCAATTAATCATGGCGAGACCGGAACTCAAACCGAAAGAACGCATAATCCTCGCTCTCGACTTCGCGGAGCAGAGAATCGCCAAGTTCTGGGTCGAAAATCTCAAAAGCAAAATAAAGACGTTTAAGGTAGGCCCCACATTGTTCTTAGACGCGGGCCCCATTGGGATAAAGGAGTTCCGCGACATGGGGGCGGACATCTTCCTCGACCTCAAATTCCACGACATACCCAACACTGTCGAGCTGTCAGCGAGGCAGGTCGTCCGCTACGGGATAAGCATGTTTACGATTCACTCCCTCGGCGGCTTCGAGATGATGAAGGCTGTTTCCGAGGCCGTGACCGATGAAGCCGCGAAGCACAAGAGTCATAAGCCATTGGTGCTGGCTGTAACCGTTCTCACGAGCCATGATGAGGCAAGCCTGAAACGCATCGGCATAAACTCATCGACGAAAGATGCTATGCTGAGCCTCGCTTCACTCGCTGATAAAGCGGGAGTGGACGGGCTCGTATGCTCCGGTATGGAAGTGGAGATGCTGAGGAAAGAGTTCGGCGATAGGTTCACTCTCGTCGTTCCCGGCATCCGCCTGGCGGGAGACAAACACGATCAAAAGAGGGTAGTGACGCCGGCTGAGGCCGTCACCAGCGGAGCCGATTACCTCGTAATCGGCCGCGCGATCACCGAATCCGAGAACCCTGATGCTGTTGTGGATGAGATAGCTAAATCCATCTCGTGACCTGTGTCCCACTTAAAAAAATCGAATTAGTCAGCTAACTGTAATTCATGATTCAGCTTCTCCAATATAGAATTACAGTCATCGGAAACATCATCTCCAAATTTAAAAAGGTAGAAGATATTGAGTCTTGTTGGAATTGGTTTGCCATCTCGTGTAATTGCTGTAGTAGTCGGGGAGTAAATAAATACTGCAGGATTAGATTTCTTCCCTATAAATATTTTTTTAACTCTCTCAAGTTACATTCCTGTACCAAATCCTGATTTAAACTATCCACGTAATTTTTCATCATAGAAATTGGATGATCTTTTTTATTAAAAGCTCCAAATTCAGGCTCAGCCCCATTTTTATATTCTTTTTGGTTAATAATCGGCCAAAAATCTTCATGATCAGTAATGTTTTTAATATTTACAATTGGTATCCCAGTTATTGAGATAGATCGTTCAATTTGATCGACGGCCTTTTTTATATTTGGGCAAATTGACGTAGGCTTTGATGAATTGATAGACTTGCATGCAAAACCCCAAAGTTTTTCATTAATTCTTGCTATGATATCTGGGTGAATGCCCATAGATTTGTCAGGATCCTCTATATAAATTTCTTCAATTCCTTGGTTTAAACATAAACATGCTATATAAAGTTCGAACATCTTATTGTTAATTTGATTTATTGAAGGAGTCTTAGCATTCTGAAGCGGATTTGATTTAATTAACTTTTTCAAGTGAGGCACTAACCTTTTGAAGCTAGGGTTTTCCGATGAATTGACTATCTTTATCATTAAATCTTGCAAGCCTATAAAATTTCTAAAATCGGGTCTGATATCCAAGTGTGGATCTATTTTCTCTGATTCTTTGTATTTGTCATATATAGATTTTATATTTAAGCAAAGAGCCTCTAAGACAGATTTGGGTACAATTTGTATACCATTATCGTTTAAAACTCTCTCGAATTCATTGACTAGCTCTTCTGTCTCTTCAAAACTATAATATTCTTTTACAGTCATGAGTACTCCTTGCAATGGGCAAAAGTGACCTTATTTCCTTATTTTTGGTATTCTCCGTTATTCGTGAGGCTTTTTAAGGCACAATTAACCCTTCTCTTTCAAGAACTTTTCTTACATCGTCAAATATTGCCCTAATGTTTCCTTTAGGAAAGCGTATTTGTCCTAATCCTTCTATGTTGCTAAATCCCTCGCATCCTTCCTCCAGGAGTATTATTGCTTTTGTAAATCCAAGCCTACCTTGAAAAAGACCCGCCTCGTGAACGACATTCATTCTTGCATGAATTCATCCATCCGCATGTTCATCTTCCGCTGTCATGACTAAAAAAGCGATTGCCGCTAAATCAAGCATTTCTGAAAGGCGCGCTATGTTTGTTATGCCTGCAACAGGTACTCTGTTAAACTCATCCCAAGGTAATCTAAGTCGGTATTGTATATAGTCTTTAAGTTCCCTCCATATTTGAGATCCACCATGTCCGATAAAAACATTTGTTCCAATTTTCTCCATACGACTCTTTGTACTATCTAATCTCGATACATGCGATCCCGCTTTCCGCGCAATAAGAGATAGTTTGAGACAAATTTCTGGCGGTTGCCTTAGAGACATGATATCTATCAATACGGCTATATGTGGCGGGGTCTGTAGACCCTGGGTCACAGCAAGTGAATCTCTAGAATACAATTTGCCAGAAGGTTGTAGTCCACGAATAATTTCATATTTGGAATAAATCTTCAAAACTTTAACTTGCTCTTCTAAACTGGTGAGAAACGGATCAAGTTGTTTAGGATTGGCAATAGAGAGTAAAGACAGAATCTCTTGTTTCTTATCATTAAATGAATTTTCAGCGTCTTCACAAAGCTTTTCAGCAAAACTTAAGTCGGGATTGTCGGCGAGCTTATAAATTGCTTCTTTAATTCCATCTTCATCACATTCTTGCCATTCTCCAACAGAACCTTGTACGAAAGAAGTCCTCATAAATCCCCATTCTTGACTAAAGTGTGCGTTTGCTGGAGGAGGATCTAAATTTTTATAATAAATCTTTGATAAATATCCAAGCCAAGAGCCAGACCATGACTTTCCTACATCGGTTGCCGCCATGTCAAGGCTTTCTAAAGGGGATTTAACCTCTGGTTTTTCACTTAATTCTCTATATATTTCGAGATGTTCTGCTATTTTTAGTAATTCTTCATTTACTTCTTTCAAGTCTTATAATCCCCTTCCTTAATATTGCAAACTCCGGGTACATCACCCACACTGAAGAGTGCCGGGTTTAAAACTCACTCATTTGCCGCTTTACTCTTCTTCTCTTCCTTTTCTTTCTTCGGAGCCTTAACTTCCTTAGTCAGTACGAGGTTCTTGTTCTTGTCAGCATCGACGACGACGTGGTCTCCATCTTTAAAGTCGCCCTTGAGTATCTCGTTCGCAAGCGGGTCCTGTATCAGCTTCTGTATAGTCCTCTTTAGCGGTCTCGCACCGTAAACGGGGTCGTACCCCTTATCGGCGACGAGGTTTTTCGCCTCGTCCGTGAGGTCGAGCTCGATCTTCCTCTCGGCGAGCCTCTTTCTCAGATGTTCGATCTGTATATCGACGATCTCCTTTATCTGCGCCAGTCCTAATGCCTTGAATATGACTATTTCGTCTATCCTGTTCAGGAACTCGGGCCTGAAATGACTCCTCAGCACCTCCATGATCCTCTCTTCCATCGTCTCGGGCCTATCGATGAATTCGTGTATATATTCGCTCCCGAGATTGGAGGTCATGATGATGATCGTGTTTTTGAAATCTACAGTCCTCCCCTGGCCGTCAGTCAGCCTGCCATCGTCGAGTATCTGGAGGAGCACGTTGAATACGTCCGTGTGCGCCTTCTCTATCTCGTCGAATAGAACGACGGAGTAGGGACGTCTCCTCACGGCTTCTGATAACTGTCCGCCTTCCTCGTATCCGACGTATCCCGGAGGCGCGCCTATGAGCCTGGAGACCGTATGCTTTTCCATGTATTCGCTCATGTCTATCCGTATCATCGCGTGCTCGTCGTCGAACATGAACTCGGCGAGCGCCCTGGCTAATTCTGTCTTGCCCACGCCGGTCGGTCCCAGGAATATGAATGAGCCTATCGGCCTGTTCGGGTCGGAAAGGCCCGCGCGCGAGCGCCTGAGAGCGTTCGATACCGCAGTGATTGCCTCGTTCTGCCCGATAACCCTCACGTGGAGATTGTCCTCCATGTGTATGAGCTTCTCGACTTCTCCTTCGAGGAGCCTCGATACTGGTACCCCCGTCCACTTGGAGACGATAGCCGCTATGTCCTCGGCGTCGACCTCTTCTTTGAGCATAGGCGAGGTCTTCTGAACCTCGCTTAGTTTCTTGCTCATATCGTCGAGCTTTTTGTTAAGGTCGGGGAGCTTCCCGTAGAGTAACTCCGATGCCCTAGACAGGTCGCCCTTTCTTTGGGCGATCTCGGCGTCCGATTTCAGCTGGTCGATTTCTTCCTTCGTCTTGCGTATCTCGGTTATGTGCTCTTTCTCCCTCTTCCACTGGGCCTTGAGCGTGTTGGATTCTTCTTTCAGATTAGCGATGTTCTTTTCTATGACCTGGAGCTTTTCTTTCGAAGCCTCGTCCTTCTCCTTCTTTAGAGCCTGCCTCTCGATCTCGAGCTGCATTATGCGCCTCTCGATTTCATCTATCTCGGTCGGCATGGAGTCGATCTCCATCTTTAGCTTGGCCGCGGCTTCGTCCATGAGGTCGACCGCCTTGTCGGGCAGGAACCTCGCCGTGATGTAGCGATTCGACAACACCGCAGCCGCGATAATGGCTTCGTCCTTGATCTTTACGCCGTGATGGACCTCGTACTTTTCCTTTAACCCCCTGAGTATTGAAATAGTTTCCTCGACCGAGGGCTCGTCGACATAGACTTGCTGGAAACGCCTTTCGAGTGCGGCATCCTTCTCTATATATTTCCTGTACTCGTCGAGCGTGGTCGCCCCGATACAGTGGAGCTCTCCCCTCGCGAGAGCGGGCTTGAGCATATTGGACGCGTCAACCGCGCCCTCGGCGCCGCCTGCGCCGACGACGGTATGTATCTCGTCTATGAAAAGTATTATGTCGCCCTTCGATTCCGTAACTTCTTTAAGCACTGACTTTAGCCTTTCCTCGAACTGCCCCCTGTACTTCGCACCTGCCAGAAGCGCGCCGATATCGAGCGATATGAGCTTTTTATTCTTGAGCCCCTCGGGCACGTCACCGTTTACTATCCTCTGGGCAAGTCCCTCGACGATCGCGGTCTTACCGACACCAGGCTCGCCGATGAGCACCGGGTTGTTCTT
>JBIOKC010000020.1:0-21403 GCA_044451425.1 Thermodesulfobacteriota bacterium | reverse complement strand
TTGGTTTTCAGCATTAAATTCGGTGATCTCCATCATCGCTGAAATTTTGTTTTAAAACCAGTCGAACAATGAGAATTAGATTATAGTTTTTTCTAGCTATTTTCTAGTGCGATTACTAGAAATGGTGTAATTATAACGTAACCGGAAAAATATGTGTTAGATAATCACAGTGCATTGGAAGTGTAGCAACCACATCACTCTTGATCCCTATCAAGAATATTGGCTATTAGTGCTTTATCTCATTTTCACGTTATGGTTTACGTGTAATAACGCTGTAAACATTAATTAGGGAATTTACGGTTCTCTTCCCTGCCCTGTGGTCTTGGCATTCCTCTATGGTATTCTCAGATGTGCTTTCTAGGTGATTTATGAATAAACTCCTCCATAATTTCCATCTGAATTTTTGAATTTCGAGCAGCCTTCTCCATTGGTGTGAAAGCAGCTGATCCATTTTGGCGTGCAGGTGTCGTATACCTAATTCCGCTTTCAAATTAATGCGATAATCACTCTCTGACCTCATACGGTCTATTGCCTCCTCGCGGTTCTGAATCATCATAATCCGCTCTAAAGCGGTTGAGGCAGGATAAACATATAACATCTTTTGTAGACCATTCATTCGGAATGCTTTTTAAGAATGTACTCTTTTATTGAGCCGTGAATAATATCTCCGTGCGTTTGTTCAATCAAAGATTTTTGTTCCTCGCAAAATGGACAGAGAAATGTGTTTTCATGTTTTTCTTTCATATTCTTCCTCCTGCCTAATAGTTTATAGGTTCACGACATATGAGACAATTAAGAAGAATTGACTCCGAAAACAATAATTGGCGGGAAGGCGAAAAGTGTGGCATAGGGAAAATAGCGAAAGGCCACTGGTCAGTGCTTTATCACTTCATGCGGATATTCGGCTATAATCCCACTCTCTTCTAAAGGCGTCCGATTGCTCGCTCGGAATCGTAGAAGCACACTACATGTGCTCAGAACTGTTTGTGGAAACGCAGTTACAATGCTATATCCATAGGTTAAGTTCTTATCAGGACTTTCGCAACACTCCGTAATTCTTGATAAATCGTACTAGAGAACGAAGATCACCAGAATTTACCGTAAAGTTTTTCCGCGTTATTCCAGAAAATATCCTCTTTTAATTTTTCCGATATCTCCGCACCCTCGATTTTCCAGTACTCAGACGCAAAGTCGCTCCACGGAATGTCCGAGCCGAAAAGAAACCGGTCTCCGCCGATGCCTCGCTCCTCTATTTCCTTAAGCAGCCATGTCGATCCGAACCCCACCGCCCACGAAGAATCGGTATAGACTTTATAGCCTTCCTGTACCAGGTCGAAGAATCTCGGCACAAATTTTATATGACCGCTGACGCCGCCGCCCATGTGGACGACATGAATCTTGACCCGTTTACCGTACTGCTTTATCAGAGCGAGGGCGTTATCGATATCCGAACCCCCTCCGGGACTCGTATGGATATGAAACGGCAGATCGTTATCCGCAGCCGCGTCCAGTATGATATTCCAAATCGCGGCTGACTCGGCATCCCACTGTGCGGGGTCGAACGTCCCGCCCAGAAGGCAGGTCGTCTTTAATCCGACTAATCCCTTCCGACCTACCAGCTTAAGCGCTTCGGTCGTGCGTTCTTTATCCTTGGGCAGCGCTGAAACCCAGATCAGCCCGAGCAGCCGGTCGGTAGACTGAACGCTCTCTCCGACGAGCGGGTTTAACGTAAAGGGCTGAGCCGAATCGGGATACCCGTAATTGGACATTACAAGCGCACGGTCCACACCGTGGTTATCCATCCCTTTCAGGTAATCGGCGGTTGTTTGGTAATCCGTGGTAGGTTTTACAGCCTGCGGCAGCCCGTAATACGCAAACCCGGGTACCGGCCCTATGTGCGAGTGATTATCGAAAACCTTTTTTCTCTTTACTATGCCCATATTTACGCCCTCCTTAAATGCATTATTCTCGTGTAAAAGGTAAAAGAATTTTTTTCAATGTGTCTGCATACTCTCCCCTACCCGTTTACGCATCGATTTCTCTACAGAGGTAGCGGATTCGCCCTTTTCCAAACGGCTTTTCACTTCTTTAAAATCATCACCGTAATCAGCGGAAGACTCGCGGACTGCCTCACTCATTGCATTGGCGAGCTCTTTAGGTTTATCATCTTTCACAATATTTTGTGTGGTTCCAGCTACTTGGGGTCCCATTTGCCTTTCTTTAATTACCGAAACGCTTGAAAGGATTCTTTCCAGTTTTGCAGATCCACATTCAGGACAAAGAGTAGCCTCATTTCGGGCATCCGAATAACTTAAGAAAAATATGCTGACAACTTTTTTGCATATGGAACAGTGGTATTCATAGATAGGCATTAGGATTTCCTATAGTTTATATTTTATATATTCTAAGAAATATTACCTTTATAGTCAACATAAATTTTATGTGCGGCGTGAATCTTCGGGTCTCGTTCTAAATAACGATCTACAGACATTATGTATTTTCTATCTGTCGAATGCGCACCTGAATTTGAATATCGCTACTTACAGGCGGAATCCCTGTCTTTCGATGCATAAAAACCCCCGAAAAGCGCTTGACTTGATTTACTAAAGTTGATAAAGTATCAAATATAGTAGACGGTCTCCAGTGAAGGTCTGTTGGAAAAGTTTATTTTTAAAATTGCCGAAGGAGAGAAGGAACTGGAGGGTTATTTTCATCTGCGCCGCGATGTCTTTGTCAAAGAACAGAAGATTTTTGGCGAAACAGACATCGACAAATATGACACCGATCCTTTTCATAAGGTTATACATATAGTTTCGGCGAAGCTCCCTGACCGTGAGATTATAGGTGCAGTCAGGTGTTATAGAAAAGAGGGAGACACTTGGGTTGGCGGTCGTCTGAGCGTCGCGCCCGGCTATCGTAACGGACGCGTGGGCGCGGGACTCGTAAGGTTCGCGGTACAAACGATGAGATCAGGTGACTGCAAAAAATTTCTGGCCTATGTTCAGCCTCAAAATATCAGATTTTTCATAAGGTTAGGCTGGACGCCGGTAGACGCGCCTGAGGTTTACCAGGGTTTCCCTCACCAATTGATGGAAGTCGACCTGGATTCCGACTAAGGGGAGATTATGCAGGAGTTGATTCAAAGCATACAGTCCTCCGCAAGATTATTTCAGAAACAGGCGATAAGAGACGTCTGGAACTATTTCCCTCAAAATTGTCAGATAGACGGAAATGAAATATTGCTGGGCGATGATGCGGCGGCCATAAAATCCGAAGACGGCTACCTGCTCCTCGCCGCGGAAGGGGTATACCAGCACCTCCTAAAATCCGACCCCTACCTCGCGGGACGGACATCCGTACTCGCGAACGTAAACGACATCTACGCAATGGGCGGTCGTCCCATGGCCGTCATAGACGTTCTTTTCTCAAGCGACTCGGAAAACGCAAACGAGGCCCTACGCGGAATCAGAGACAATGCCGCCCGCTATAACGTGCCTGTAGTCGGAGGGCACATATCTCAGGATGCCGAATGCCCTTCCCTCTCCGTGTTCATACTGGGTAAAGCAAAAAAACTGCTAACGAGCTTCGGCGCTCGTGCAGGGGACGATCTGGTCCTTATATCGAACTTAAAAGGGAAATTCATTTCGGGATTCAAATTCTGGGATTCCTCAAGCATGCTTGAAGGCAGTGAAGCGATAAAGCAATTAGAGGCCATTTCAGAGACCGCAGAGGACGGCACTGCGGATACGGCCAAGGATGTGAGCATGGCGGGTCTTATCGGTTCCATACTAATGCTTCTCGAGAGCTCCGGCAAGGGTGCCGTAATAAATTTAGACAACATACCAAGACCGTTTGAGGTTCCGTTAAACGAATGGCTGCTCACGTTCCCGAGTTTTGGATTCATCCTGTCACTCAGACCGGAAAAAACACCCGTGGTTAAAGACAAATTCCACGAGATAGATCTCGCATGCGAAATCATAGGCAAAGTAACCGCTGAGAAAAGCGTCTTTTTTATCAATAATGAATCGGATAAAGAGCTATTCTGGGACTTCAATAAAAGCACATTAATAGGTATTAATGGAAATATCTCTGCATTAGGTGGGTAATGAATAAAGAGAAAAACCAGATTGATCACATTGTTTCCAAGCTGGGGGAAAAGATAAAAGCGCTTCGAGTTGAAAAGAATATGTCTTTGAAAGACCTTTCAGGCAGGTCGGGTATTTCGGCGGCGGCGATCCACAAGATAGAGTCAAACGGCATCATACCAACCATCACGACGATGATGAAAATTTCGGACGCCCTCGGGAAAAAGGTCAGTCATTTCATCGAAGAAGAGCTTGAGGACAAAGATGTCGTATTAGTCTCTTCTAACAAGAGAGAGCCGATCCTTACATTCAAGAAAGGACTCGATTTAAAAGCCATATCGGCAAAGAAATACGGGGACTTTATTATGACAGCCGCATATGCCGTGGTCGATATAGGGGCATCGAGCGGCAGACAAGCGATGAAGCACGCAGGCGAAGAGTTAGTCTACTGCCTGGCAGGCAAGGTCGAATTCAAAGTGTTAGATGAAACATATGTTCTTGGTCCCGGGGACAGCCTACATTTCAGAACATACCTGAATCATAAATGGAAGAATTTGGGCGACACGCAGGCGAAATTGCTATGGATACTCGCCGTGCAGCCATCTTGAACCGAAAGGAGAAAATAGAGCCTGTGGCCGGAGCTAGATTGAAAGGACATAAAGTCAGATACATATCCGAGCTTATTAATGACGCGAACGATCTCGCCATGGAAAGGATACTGTCCGCGGAACCTGTTCTCACCGACGTCGATACCGCGCTCAAAGTAATCCCAGGCATGACCCCGGACACGATACTTCATTCGGGGCCTCCGATAGGCTGGGAATCCATGTGCGATCCCATGAAAAGAGCGGTGAAGGGGGCTCTAATGTTCGAAGGGTTGGCACAGGGCGAGAGCGAAGCGGAAGAGCTCATGAAAACAGAAAAGATAAAGCTATCCCCGAATCATCATCACGACTCGGTAGGCCCCATGACGGGGATCATCTCCCCTCAGATGCCCGTGATAATCACAAAGGACATTACCAACGGCAAACGGGCGTATTCCACGTTTAATGAGGGCGGAGGCAAAGTCCTTTGGTTCGGAGCAGTGGGGGAAGAAACAATAAGCAGGCTCAGGTTCATAAAAGATGATTTCGCTCCGGCAATGAAAAAAGTAATTGCGAGCACGGGCGGCATTCCTATCTGGAGCATCCTGGCTCAGGGAATTCAGATGGGGGATGAGTGTCATAACCGCCATGCCGCTTCGACGAACCTGTTCTTGAAAAACATAACCGAGTCTCTTTTCTCTCTCCTTGAATCACGAGAACTGGCCATCCGGGTCTACAGGTTTATAGCGGGGAACAGCCATTTCTTCCTTAATATCACCATGACGGCCAGCAAACTGGCAATGGATTCCGCGAGGGATATAGAAAATTCAACGATAGTCACAGCGATGTCCAGAAACGGCACCGAATTCGGCGTCAGGGTAAGCGGCCTCGGCGACACCTGGTTTACGGCCCCTGCTCCATACCTGCTCGACGCGCTTTACAATCCGGGTTACAGCGCCGAGGACGGCGCGCCCGACATAGGCGACAGCTCCATTATAGAAACGATGGGACTCGGCGGATTCGCAATCGCGGCCGCCCCTTCCATGGCTTCGTTCGCGGGAGGAGGATTCCAGGAATCCGTAAGCGTAACTAAAGAGATGGGGCAAATCACAACGGCGAAAAATTCCAAGTTCGGCATACCGTCTCTGGATTTTGAGGGGACCCCAACGGGAATAGATATCAGGAAAGTTGTGGAGACCGGAATCCTGCCCAGCATAAACAGCGCGGTCGTTCACAAGAGCTCGGGCGCGGGGCAGATCGGAGCGGGAATTGTACACGCGCCTTACGAGTGTTTTACAAATGCGCTTAGGGCTTTTGGAGAGAATTACCACCTGGCCGCATAGTACAAGGTATACGATTAGGATAAGGGTTTGATACAAATGGTAATTGTAAACACGGTTAAAAAAAATCATTATCAGGACTCAATGAAGCTCATGCAGTTAAGCCAGAAGCTCTCTGCCATTCCCGGCGTAAAAAAGGCCTCGGCGATCATGGCGACCGAAGCGAATATAAGGATGCTGAAAGAAGCCGGATTAATTGAGACGATTCCGGACTCGGCTACCGCTAACGACCTGATGGTCGCAGTCCAGGCCGATTCCGAGGAAATATGCAAGGATGCAATTAAACGGCTGGATTCGTTGCTCGCACCGGGGGGGGAACCCGGCTTCGAATCGAAGAAACGGTACAAGAACCTCGATTCCGCTTACGGTGCCGTACCTGGTGCTAATCTTGCCATCGTTTCCGTACCCGGAATGTTCGCCAAGCTCGAAGTAGCGAAAGCCATCGAGAAAGGGCTCCATACCTTTTTATTCAGCGACAATCTGACGATTGAGGAAGAAATAGAGCTGAAGGAACGGGCGAGGGAGAGGGGATTATTAGTAATGGGGCCTGGATGCGGCACGGCCGTAATAAACGGCGTCGGGCTCGGATTCTCAAACGTTTTAAATCGCGGCCCTATAGGGGTAGTAGCAGCATCAGGGACAGGCCTTCAGGAAGTTACCTGTATCATAAATAATTTGGGATCGGGCATATCGCACGCAATCGGAGTCGGCGGCAGAGATTTATCAGAGGAAGTAGGCGGCATAATGACGTTCGATGCGCTCGGCCTGCTTGAAAAGGACGACAATACGGAAGTGCTCATTCTCATATCGAAACCTCCTTCGATGAATGTAGCGGAGAAAATTCTGAATACGATCAACCGCTCGAAGAAGCCCGCGGTAATTTGTTTTTTGGGTAGTGAAATAAGGGAGGGAAACGGGAATTTGATCTTCGTCTCCACGCTCGAGGACGCGGCTCTCTGCGCTTTAAGATTAGCCCGAGGGAACGGCAAACATTTATGTGTGAACGGCGGATGGAAGAAAGAAGCGGATATGCTCGTTAAATCCCTCGGCCCGGGGCAGCGATATCTCCGCGGATTGTTCTCAGGCGGCACTCTGTGCTACGAGGCTCAGCAGGTTCTTCAGCCGATCCTGGGCGATATCTACTCGAACGCCCCCCTGAACAAAGATTACAAGCTAAAGGATTCCGATCGGAGCGAGAGACATACGTGCCTGGATTTAGGGGAGGAAGAATACACGGTGGGACGCCCCCACCCGATGATAGACGCGCAATTAAGGAGCGAGAGATTGATATCCGAGGCGGCCAGGTCCAATGTGGCCGTGATACTGTTTGACATAGTACTGGGATATGTTGCGAGTCCGGACCCGGCGGGCGACCTTTTACCCGCAATAAAAAAGGCAAAAAAAGCGGCAATGAAAAAAAGGCGCAAGCTCGCATTCGTCTCCCACGTCTGCGGTACGGAGAAAGACCCGCAAGGTCTCGATAAACAGGAAGAGAAACTGAGGTCGGAAGGAGTTTTGGTGCTTCCGACAAACGCCCTTGCCTCAAGAGTCGCGGGATTGATCGCGGCCAGAGGCAAAAAGGAAATTGGAATCCAAGGGAGAGAAGGAATATGAAAGCTGCAGTCGTAGCGTTCGGAGGCAACGCTCTTATGGGTCATACAGGCAAGAGCACGTATACCGAGCAGATAATTAAAACGGATGAGATGTGCAGGAAGATCATTGCACTATTCGATATGGGTTATAAGATTGTGATTACACATGGGAACGGCCCTCAGGTTGGGAATTTTTTAATGCAGCAGGAATCCCTGTCCTCGTCAATCCCGCCTATGCCGCTCGACGTATGCAACGCCATGACCCAGGGGCAGATCGGTTACATGATAGAGCAGAGGCTGAAGAACATTTTCATTCAAAAACAGATCAACAGATCCGTTGTGGCATTCATCACACAGGTCGTGGTTTCCGAGGACGACCCCGCATTTAAGAATCCCACAAAATTCATAGGCCCATTTTTCAGCAAAGAGGAGATGAAGGTGCTTCAAAAAAAAGAGGGTTGGTTGATGAAAGAAGACTCGGGAAGGGGATACAGGCGTATAGTTCCCTCGCCCAGACCGGTCGATATAGTAGAAAAGAACGAAATATCAAAGATGGCGCACGACAATTACGTTGTTATTGCCTGCGGCGGCGGCGGCATCCCGGTAATACGGGATAAAAGGGGTGCGCTTAAGGGGGTAGCCGCGGTTATCGATAAGGATTTCGCAGCACAGAGACTTGCGAGCCTCATTAACGCGGAAATTCTCTTACTAATTACACCGGTAGAAAAAGTTGCCATCAATTACGGGACGCCGAAGGAGAAAAGGCTCTCGAAAATGACTCTGGAAGAAGCCGAGCACTACTTTGCCGAGGGACATTTCCCTCCGGGCAGTATGGGACCAAAAATTGAAGCTGCAGTTAACTTTCTGCGTTCGGGAGGAAAGAAAGCAATAATAACTTCGCTCGAGAGAATTGAACAGGCGATTAAAGGCGAAGGCGGGACGGAAATAGTTCACTGAGCCGGGGTTAACAACCTTCGAGATTATATAGAGTAGATGTCTCCCCGCTACGTTAATGCGGGACAAGGAGTGAATATTAGATTGAATTTACTTGTTACATATAATATTATGAGGGTAGATGGGTTTCCCGGAACGGGATTTCAAAATCAGGATAATAAATACATTCCGTTCACTATAAGAAGCAGAAACGATGTAGTCGACAGCGCCTGAAATGCGCGTAATATCCAACGATGATAAGAACATCCGACCATCAGTTTGTCGGATTCTTAAAACTAAATAAACTATAGGAGGTAAGTCATCATGGCAGTAGATAGAGTTAAAGCGGATAGGCCCACTAAGGGAAAGGCATTGGTCAATTACGAGGAAAAGCTTTACCCCGATCATAAAGCCAAAGAGGGAGAAAAGGCTCTTTTCCTTATACACTCGGTTCCTTATGAAGGTTCGGTTGCGGGCATAAACATGCTCACAGCCATTAGAACCAAGAAAAAAGGGTATGACACGACCGTTCTTTTCTACGGTCCGGGTTCAGGAATACCCGTATACAGGGGATGGCCGAATGTAGGTGACGACGGCTACGGAGCGGGGATCCAGCTGTATCCTAATCTTGTTAACAGGATGCTCAGCGAGGGAGTTAAAGTACTGGCTTGCCGTTTTTCCGCAGCGGCGCTGCTCGGACAGAATGAATCGAGCTTTATCGAAGGCGTAGTGCCGATTCATCCGACCGATATTCTGGATATCGTGATCGAGCATCACAGAGCCGGCGCTATGATATTCAGCACCTGGACCGTCTGATACTCTTTATACTTCTTAACAAAGAGTAAGAGCGATCCGGGACATCAATATAGCAGTACGAAAGTTTGTCTGATAGATAAGCTGTAGGAAGTCTATCGTGTAAATAAAATGCTAATGCCAGGGGGCTAAAATGGACCCGAGAACCCTAAAAGTAGAATTACAGAGTTTAGGTCTAAGAATTGCCAATACAAAAGGCATAAGGAGCGGCGGAGCCGGGCCCACCGGAGGTATCCATCTGAAGATACTTCCCGACAATGAGGCAAATGTTCCCGTTGTCGGGGATTTTGTCGGTTCCTCACCATATCACCTCGATCAGATAAACAATGAGTACTGGATATTTAGAGATGGAGTTGCGGTCGTTCAGGTAGAGCTTATGGGCAGCGCAAAGTTCCAAGGGTACGAAACGTCCGCCGGAATACCCATGCAAAAGGTCGGGCTCCTCCATTGTCCGACAACTTTTGCGACGACGCTGCTTCAGACCTGCGATTTTTGGGAAGACGAAAGAAGGTGTAAGTTCTGCGGTATAGAGCTTACTCTCAAAGACAGAAGCACCGTCGGGTTCAAAAACGCCAAAAGCCTGGTCGAGACCATCAAGCTCGCCCAAAAACTGGACGGGATCACGAATATAGTCTTTACTTCGGGCGTCGCACCCGACGAGGAGAAGGCTTTAAGCAAATACGCCGAGATATGCTCGGAGGTGAAAAAGGCGACCGGTATTCCGATCCAGCTTCAGATTATTCCCCCTGAAGACCTCTCCTGGCTCAGGCGGTTAAAAGATGCGGGGGTCGATTCTTTAGGTGTCCATATCGAGACATTCGACCCCGAAGTCTTTGAAAAGATAACCCCCGGTAAGGCGAGGATCGGGCTTAAGAAGTATATCGAAACATGGAAAGAGGCAGTGAACGTCTTCGGAAGATGGCAGGTAAGCACGTATGTTCTCGTGGGTCTCGGCGAAAGGCTCGAAACCGTGATAGAAGGCAGCGCGCTATGTGCCGAAATCGGAGTATATCCCTTCATTGTTCCGTTCAGACCGGTTGCGGGAACTCCCATGGAGCATATAAAGCCGCCTCGCCCTGAAACAATGGAGTACGTATATACGGAGGCCGCCAAGATACTTGCAAAGTATGACAGTGCTTCGAAAAGCAGCCTCGCAGGCTGCGTGAGCTGCGGTGAGTGCTCGGCCCTTCCGGACTTCGAGAGAGACGCAGCCAAAAACGTGAAGTTCAAAAAGTTAAGTAAGCCGATTAGAGTAAATTAATCGGCTTTCGTGTTGTGTGAAGCAGCAGGATCGACAAAAAACTTAATAAGGTAAAATAAATGGCCCAAGACAATTTACGAATCGTGATCATCGGCGGAGGCGCGGGAGGAATTTCATCGGCGTCAACGGCAAGGTCTCTCGCACCCGGGGCTTCGGTCACTCTTTTTACAGAGTTCGAGGACGTCGCTTACAGTCCCTGCGGCATCCCGTTCGTTCACGGGCGAGAAATCCCTGATTTCAAAAATCTATTTCTCCAAACTCCAGAGCACTATGCCAGTATAGGGATCGATCTCAGGCTTCAGACGAAGGTTACAGGTATCGATATTCAGAATCGCACTGTAAGTGTCGGCTCCGAGAAATTCGGATGGGACCGCCTGGTAATCGCCACCGGGTTCGAATACGACGTGCCCGAAATCACCGGCATCGATATGGAGGGGATTCACTACGTCAAAAACATAAGACGCGCCATGGAGTTCGATAAGGTCCTGGATAAAATTAAGAAGATAGTGGTAGTCTCCGCAACTCCGCTCGGGATAGAGATGACCGGAAACCTTGCACACAGAGGGCTCGAAACCCACCTGGTTGAAGAAGGGGCGTGGCTCATGTCCGAGGTCGCGGATCCGGACATCATGGAGCCCGTTAAAGAATCTCTCGAAGAACTGGGGGCGAAGCTTCATTTTGGAACGAAAGTCCTCGAGTTCAAGGGCTCTAACGGAAAGGTTGACAGAGTGGTCACTACTCAAGGAGAAATAGAATGCGACGTAGTTGTCGTCGCCGCTCCTAAAAAACCGAACAATCAGCTTTCCCGCGCCGCAGGTATAGAAATAGGTGCGACAGGCGGAATAGTGGTTGACGACCACATGCGCACATCCGCAAAAGACGTATTTGCCGCGGGCGACTGCACGGAAGTCATTCACGGCGTCACTGACATTCCCATACAGGGACTCTCCGGAAGCCATGCGTACTCACAGGGACGAGTCGCTGCCGCCAACGCATCCGGTGACGAACGCTCATACGATCCCGTATACATTCCCTGGGGCATGGTTGGCGGCAAGGTTCAGATCGGCGGAGTATCCCTCGGAGAAACATTGCACAAAGCCCTGGGAATTCCGCATATCGTAGCGTTCGCTACGGGAATCTCGAGAGCGAGATACTATCCGGGAGTAAGCAGGATTAGAGTAAAGCTCATTGCCGACCCCGGTACGCACCGCGTAATGGGCGCCCAGATGTCGGGCGGTGAAGGGATTAAAGAAAGAGCCGACTTCCTCGCTTTCGTCATAAAGCGCGGCGTAAAACTTGAAGAGCTCGCATGGATGGAAAATGTTTATTCGCCTCCGATAGGGGCTCTTATGGAACCGATCGCTTTAGCAGCCCAGGCGGGTCTGGCTAAACGAAACTAACTGGAGGCTCTACTGTATTAATCCGCACGTCGGGTTGATAAAACGGGCGGGTTTTGGAGAAAAAAGATGGCTTTCGGACATTGGCTCAGAGAAAACGCGGAGAGATACCTGCTTGAAGCCGCCAACGACCAAATGATGTCGCAATACCCCGAGGCTTGTGCCAAGCCTTACCGTGAAGGGGGAATCATTCCTTTTTTCTGGAGAAATTTTTTCGTACCTGTTTATCTCATTATTCCCTGGAATATCAGGAGAAAAATCATTCTCTATACATCATACCCCGGAGGCAAGCGTCCGCATTGGAAAAAATATAATTGATTAACACCAATCCGCTCTATTCGGAAGAGACCAAGCATCAAAATTTATATCAATCGGTGAGAATTATTAGATAATTTTTATTTCATAACGTCCTGCCAAACGAACATGGAAGAGACAAAATACTCCGCCGCGTTGGAGGCGGAAGCGATGGGATATAGAGTATTAGACACACTTAAAAACTCGAAGGGTAAAACAGTAGTGCAAAGTGTTTTTGAACATGCGATATATATTTCCGGCGGCGAAAGCGCGCTCGTCAAAGTAATAAATAATAAAGATTACATCAGCCCTACTTCAATAACGATTGAAAAACCCGATAGCCTGAGCTTCAAATCATTTAACATCAGAGAAGGTGCAAAAGTAATAATCAATGAAAGCGAATTAAGCACTCCTGGAAACGGGTTTTCCATCAACCTAGCGAATGCTTCTACATGGTATCCGCCGAAATTTGCGGAATTCACCACAGACTTGAGCCTGGAAGAAATAAACTTGAATCTGAGAGTCCTCCACGACGTCATTTACACATGCCCTTCCAGGGAGGGGCTCGTCCCGCTTCTCGAAAATATCGAGCTCTACGGGCCTATGGAGGTATTTCTCAAGGAGCAAAAGCCTACGGTCTCGGAGAAAGCGAGACCGTACATCGAAAGGCTTATGTGGGGACTATTCTCCGCCGACCTCGAATCCGTAACCAGGAACGCAGAAACGATTCTCGGGCTCGGGCCTGGGCTCACGCCCTCATGTGACGATTTTCTCGCCGGTCTTATATTGAGCTTGAAGCTGGGAGCACAGATTCTTAATAAAGATGAGACGGCCTTGTGCGCTTTTGTTGATAAAGCTTCGGCAGAGATACTAAGAATGGCGAAGAAGAAAACCACTATCTACAGCGTCAGCTTCCTGAACGAAACCGTGCACGGAGAGGGCCCTTCCGCAATTATGGATTTAATATACAGCGTCATCGCAAAAAACCCGGACCATGTTGCCAAGACCGCGAGAAGACTTATCGGAATGGGTGTGACGTCAGGGGCGGATATATCCATCGGCATTTGTTACGGACTCAGATTTTTAGTCTCCAGAATCGAACTCGGGGAATTGCATGAGACAGCTTAATATCGCGCTCCTCACATACTCGACAAAACCGCGAGGCGGCGTCACGCACACCACAAATCTCGCTCAGGCGCTGGCGGGCTTGAACAACAACGTACACATTTATGCCCTTTCCTCGGGAAATGATTTTTCGGGGGAAGTTACAGTTCCTTATACCCTCATACCCTGCCCCGAAAAAAAATATGAGAGTATAGACAATAAAATAAAAGACTACATAGAAGTCTATACCGACTATCTGACGCGAGCCGATCTCGATTACGATATACTCCACGCCGAGGACTGCATCTCGGCAAATGCGCTTCTCAATCTTCGCGAGATGGGTCTAATCGAGTTCTATTTAAGAACAATTCACCACATAGATGATTTCACATCGGACTCGCTCATCGAATGTCAGGAGAAGAGCATAGCTGAACCGGACTGGGTCATCTCGGTCAGCAGATTGTGGGAAAATGAGCTCCGTACAAAATACTCCGTTTATTCTACAGTCATCAATAACGGTGTCGATTTTGAAACTTTCAATATCGTCCGCGGCGCAGAAACAAATGAGGAAGCCAAAGATAGATTCGCAGTCAACGGGTGTAAAGTAATGTTAAGCATAGGCGGGATCGAGCCCCGCAAAAACACCATAACCGCACTCAGGGCGTTCAATATCGCCAGGGCGTATCTCAAAGCGAAAGGAGAGAAATTAGTCTGGCTGATCGGAGGCGGAGAGACTCTATTCGACTATAGAGCCTACCGAGAAGACTTTTTTGCCGAGTTGGACAAACTCGGCTTGGTGAGGGATAAAGACATCTTCGTGCTGGGCAAGATTCCCGGAGATGAAATGCCCCTTCTTTACAACGCTGCCGATGTGTTTGTATTCCCTTCCGTAAAAGAAGGATGGGGACTGGTTTTGCTTGAGGCCATGGCAGCCGGAGTACCGGTCATCTCGTCAAACATAGAGCCCATGACGGAATTTCTCGAAGACGGCGTTAACTCTGTGCTTACTTCTCCCGACGATTACAAGGCGCTAGCTCATCGGATCGCGGAGGTACTGGAGAGTTGCGAACTCAGGACGCGGCTCATAGAAAACGGAGAAAAAACTGCGCGAATTTACAGCTGGGAGAGCGCCGCTCTTAAGCATGCCGAATGCTATGGCAAAATTTTAACGGAGAGGAATGGTTGATTAAAATATCTGTTGTTAGGTGGATATGTTAGAGGTTGAGGCTGTCTGGAAAAAAAGATATCATGTCGAGGTCATGGCGCGGCAGTTCCGGGTCGAGAATGACGAGCCTCCTAAATTTGGCGGCGATGATATAGGAATGATGCCCACAGAGCTCTTTCTCGGCTCAATCGCGACGTGCTTCTGCTTGGCGCTCGTCTACGCGGCAAAGAACAGGAATATAAAACTCGATGACGTCTGTGTCAAAGTGTTCGGAGATAAGGACTTGAAGAGCTTTATGTTCAATAGAATTATAGTGCGAGTAATAACCTCTCTCCCGCAGGAGAATTTAGATGAAATCATGCCTCTCGCGAAAAAGTACTGTTTTGTGAGCAACACGGTCACAAAGTCCTGTCCGATTGAATACGAGACAGGTGAACCGGAGGCATGAAAATAGACAATCAACCAAGAACACAGGAGTTATATTTAGTGTTGAAATTCATTATAAAAAAGAATTATTTTCAAGATGCGCTTCGGCTAATGAGAATATCGAAGAGCATCGCGGAAAAGGAAGACGTGAAGAAAGCAGTCGCCGTGATGGCGACGGATAAAGCCAAGTTCGCGCTTAAGGATGCCGGGCTCCTGACCGAAGAGATCAGTCGTGCGAATGGTTCCGATCTCGTAATGGTGGTTGAAGCCAAGTCGGAAGCAGCAGCCGATCAAGCGCTCTCCGAGATGGAGAAATCGGTCACAGCCTCACAATCCGGGAGTGCACAGAATATTCCGGACATAATAGATCAGGAAATCCAAGCAATAAACATCGGCCTCGATATATTTAAAGACGCGCTTGAAGCCCAGGGAGTAAAAGTGGTGCAGGTCGATTGGGAAGTGCCAGCAAAAGGCGACGAAAAGATTTTGAATATTTTGAAAAAGATGTACTAAAACTATAAGAACACTCAACTTAAAACACATGAGCATACGCAACCCGGATAAGTTAAAAAAAGTTCTTTCAGACCCCAGGCGACTTGCAAAGGCGTTCAGCAGGCATACGTACGGAATGCTCGCGTGGGTAGACCTGCTCGGCGGGAAATTGAAAAATATAAGGGACCTCGATACCAAACTAGTCGCCGCTCGGATTATCTACGATAATGCCAGGCATGCTAAGCTTTTTTCCGACAGGGCAAGAGAGCTCGGAGAGACACCCGAAACCTACTCCCCTACCGAAATAGGGCAGAGGATATACGACATACTAGAGTCTTATAGCGACCCATTCGACGAGTTCGCTTACGCGTGGGGCTCTCTGATACATTTCTCTTCTTTGCTGGACTTATACCACGGTCCAGCAGACCCGAAAAGCCGGAATGTAATCGAAGAAGTCAGAAACGACGTCAGGGCGCATCTTGGTTACCTGGAAACATATTTCGAAATGAACTCCGTCACACCTGAGAAACGAAAGCGCGCCGAAGAAATCAAAATGGTAGCCGATAAAATTTATGCCGACAGAGAGGACGAGGAGATAAAATGGTATGCGGCGTGATGAAAATCCGGGTTTTGAGGAACTCCTGCGGCCCCTTCCCTGGTATCAGCCCAGAAAATATTACTATTATCTCATATCGCTTCTATTGAGAACTATCGGCCTTCTGTCCGATGGGATAAGAATCGGTTTCAAGCACGGTTTCGATTCGGGAATGATTATGAATTATATATACAAGAATAAACCGCAAGGAATAACTTTCTTGGGCAAAGCTCTGGATGCGGCTTTTCTCGACCAGACCACGTGCAAGGCTTTCTGCGCGGTGAAACGGATCCAGAAGGAAATAATCTCAAAATATGTGAATGACAGACTCGGACAGAAAACATTCATAGTCGATATGGCTTCCGGTAAGGCCGATTATATATACGAAGTGCTCAAGGATGGAAACTCAAATGTTAATGTTTTGCTCAGAGACATAAGCGAAAGCACACTCCGCGAGAGCGAGGAGACAGCTAGACGCTCAGGACTGAAAGAGAGAGTCAGCTATGAAGTCTGCGATGCGCTCAACGTTGAGAGTCTAAGACTGATTTCTCCGCGCCCCGATCTCGTAATCGAAGCCGGACTCTACGGAATTATTCACGACGACGAATTGATAAAGAAACATTTATTATATTTGAAAAACATTGTGAACCCCGGAGCGCTCCTCTTTAACGTACAGACTCGAAACAAACAAATCGAGCTCATCGCAAGGACATTAACAAACCAGGATGGAGAGCGGTGTGTATGGCACCTACGCCCAAAAGAGCTCGTTATAGGATGGGCGCTTAAAGCGGGATTCAAAGATCCCGAGGTGACTATGGATCCTTACGGAATCTACGCCGTTGTGCTGATGAGGAATTAAATCCGGCAGTGCCCTGATCGTTATGAAGAGGAATGAATGAAAAAAGAAAGATTTGTGCTCGGATGGGAATCGAGCCCCGAGGATTCCGCTTTCCCGAACGACCTGCTCTCCGACAGGGTGAAATCGGTCATCGAGAGCCCTCACGGCATGTGGAACTACATGACATACCGTGATTCGATAAAGATACTGGGACTCGATTCGGCAGATTTATACACAGAAGGAAGGATAGATCTTGATAGAAGCAAATGGGCCGACTTCGGATGGATGACCTGCTATGCGGGACCACCCCGAAGCGCAGTCGAAGCGATGCGCGTGCATACAGACGAATCCAATATCAACCCCTATTCCTCGGATCTGATCAGCCCTCTCAGAGAAGCCGCAGCGAATATAAAGTTCGGCCGTTCGAGGAGCGCCGAGTTTGAGGTTATGGGCGTTGAAGGCAGCCAGGCGGCCATATCCTATGTGCTTCAAACGGTAATCAACCCAGGAGACGAGGTCATAATTACCGATCCCGGCTACTTCCACTTCGAATCATCCATACTGATGGCAGGCGGCAGACCCGTCAGAATCCCGCTCAGTTCCGAAAACGGATACAGGTTAGATCCCGTGCAGGTAGCAGAGCATTTAACTCCTCAAACAAAGGCAATTATAGTCTGCGATCCTCTGAACCCATTCGGCACCGTTCAGACAAGAGACGAGCTGATCACGATTAATGAATTAGCAAGGGAACGCGGAATCATCATCATCAACGACATTACGCACGACACTCATCAGATCGACCCTGATTCGAAACACTATCCGATGAGCTCACTCTACGGGGATACGAATACGGATAATGTGGTTTCCACATTCAGCATTTCACACGGATACGGGATGGCCGGAGTCAGAATAGGGTTCCTGGCGGGTCATACCGAGCTCGTCAGGGCTTGTCTGATAACGAAGACTTCTCTCACAAGGCTCAATACGAATCTCATCGCTCAATACGGAGCCCTGGCAGCGATCCAGGACAGCGGATATGTTAAAAATTCGACCGAGATCATCAGACGCAATTTCAAAATCATTAAAGGAATAGTGAACGCCACCGAAGGCGTATTCATACCCGTGGAGCCTGTATACGGTTTCTCCATGATAATAGACGTTTCAGGAACAGGAGCAACGGCTCAGGAGTTGACCGTTGCGCTTTTCAAGCGCAACGTAGCCGTCTATCCCGGTGACGGGCTAGGAGACGTGGGAGCTATGAGCTTCATCAGACTCAATATCTCGAGGCCCGACATGTGGGCTTTCGAGCATTTGAAAAAATCGCTTCCTGATGCGATATCCGAAGCCAAAAGCGGTGTTTACAAAAAGAGCTTGATCCGGTTATTCGAGAGCAAGAAAACCGAGAGGGCCGGGATGATTTTGAAAGCGCTAAAAGACAATCAATGAATGCGGCGAACGACATCCTAAGTCTTATCGGAAATACCCCTATCGTCAGGCTGAATAAATTAACAGTCGGGGTAAAAAGCAATATTTACGCGAAACTGGAGTTTTACAATCCTAGTGGAAGCGTGAAAGATAGAGTTGCCGTCTATATTGTAGAAGATGCAGTGCGAAGAGGTATTCTTAATCCGGGAGACACGATAGTCGAAGCCACATCCGGAAATATGGGAGTCGCTTTCGCCCTTGTCGGAGCCGTTAAGAACTACAAATGCATATTTACACTCCCTGAATCAATCAGCAAAGAGAAAATACAGGCGCTTAAGCTTTATGGAGCGGAAATAATCCTCACTCCTAAAGGGCTTCCTCCCCGGGATGAAAGAAGCTGTTATAAGTTGGCTCAGAAAATAGCGCGGGAGAAAGGGGCGTTTTATGTTAATCAGTACTTTAACCAATTGAATCCCGAAGCTCATTATAAATCGACCGGGCCTGAGATTTGGCGTGACACTAAAGGGAACGTCGACGCGGTAATATGCGGAATAGGAACGGGAGGGACGATTACAGGCGTGGGCAGGTACTTAAAAGAGAAGAAAAAGAGTGTAAAAATTATAGGTGTCGAGCCCGTCGGCTCAGTATTCAAGGCTTATCTGGAAAAAGGGATTTTAACCGAGGCTTTCGATTTCGATATAGAAGGAATCGGCAAGAATTTCATACCTGGGGCAGTTAACTTCGATTACATAGACGAAGTGAGACAGATACGCGACGAAGACGCGCTCAGGGCCGTCCATATGCTGGTAGAGAAAGAGGGTATCCTGGCAGGAGGATCGAGCGGCGCGGCTATTGCGGCCGCAGTCGAGTATGCAAACGAGTCTAAAGAAAATGGGCATATCGTTGTAATCCTTCCGGATTCGGGGGTTAAATATCTATCCAAGCTGACGGGGCTTGCCTGAGCCATGTATTTCTTTATTCAAACCGACGATTATACTCCCTCACTGAAGAGCCAACCGAGAATAGCAGTACTTAAGCTGTTTGGAGATTTCTCATGAGCGGCGAATATGAATACCGCATTCGCGATCTCGTGCAAAGATACGGCTCTCCGTTATTTGTGGCGTCTGCGGATATTATCAGAAATAATCTGGAGACATTCCGTGGGAAATTCACCGAGAAATACCCGAAAGCGAAGATCGCTTATTCATATAAGGTTAATTACCTACCCGGTATTCTCGAAGTTATCCACCGCGACGGCACCTGGGCCGAAGTAGCATCGGGGTTCGAATACGAGCTGGCGAGAAAACTCGGCGTCCCCGGAGGCTCAATTGTATTTAACGGGCCCTATAAGAAAAAAAAAGAGCTTGAGCTTGCCCTCGATGAAGGAGCAATAATCAACGTCGATAGTTATGAAGAGCTTAAAACGCTCGAACGGATCGCTGCCGTGCGCGAACATCCGATCAACATAGGAATCCGAATTAACACGGATGTAGGGATTGACCAGCTCCCGGACAGATTCGGTTTCAACCTCGAGTCGGGAGAAGCGGCCGACGTTGTGAGAGAATGCGCGAAGAGTAAGCTGATCAGTATCACGGGGCTTCATATACATCTAACCAGTTATATCATCAGGCCCGGCGGCGAAGAAAACACGCCCGCTAAAAACATAGAACTGATCTGGCCGAAGGGACCTGAAGCATATCGGAGAGCTGCTGCAAATTTAGTCCGCTTAGCCGATGATCTGCGCAATCGTTATGGCGTATATATCCGATATATCGATGTGGGAGGCGGATTCCCCGTGGTAGACTCACTTCCGCCTTATGTAGAAGCCATAACCCAACCGATCGTGAGCGAATTTAAGCAAAGCGAATTACCGGTGCTGATACTTGAGCCCGGACGCGCGATCGTGAGTAACGCTGTCGATCTTATAACCACGGTTGTCACCGTAAAAAACATTCCGGACGGAAAAAGGGCAGTGGTAATCGACGGCGGGATTAACCTTCTTCCCACCTCCTTCTGGAGATACCAGGACATAGAATGTGCAGCGGAGCCGAAAAGCCAATTAAAGGAAACGATTGTTTACGGTCCGCTTTGTCTTCAGACGGACATCGTATGCAAAAAGTTCCTTCCCGAGCTCATCCCCGGCGATATAATCACAATAAAAAATATCGGAGCATACAATATCCCTCAGTCGAGCACGTTCATATTCCCACTCCCGCCCGTTCTTTTGATAGAAAACGGAAAAGAAAGAATTATAAGGAGAGCCGAAACGGTGGAGGATTCCGTATTGCTTTAGCAACGGATTCCACGTGACCTTAGTCTCGTATTAACTTATAAGGGCTTAATAATATTCGGTATGCCTAGACATTAAGTGTAGGAAGCCGATTTCACAACCGCAATCGGCATGAAGTTGAGGATACTTAATCCATAATAGCTTCAGACATACGCATTATTCTTAACTCCCGGCGCCTGAGCGTGCGATCCATCGAAAGATCGTCCGATGCGCAACACGAGAAGATATAAACCCCCCTTCCCTTGCAAGGCTCTACCCGGAACTTTAAAACCAATAAAGGAGATGCGGGAAGGGGTTATCCTTATAACATCTGGGAGAGAGGCCCTAATGCCTCTCTCCCAGATGCATTAATTTCTATTTAAAAAAATGATCGATGAAGATGATCAATCTGCCCTGAACCGTCCACGGTGTAGAATTATAATTTATAGGACCGGTGGCCGTGAGACCGTTATCAGCCAACGCATGAGCAGCCTGCTGCGATAGCAACTGATCCAAGCCGTTACCCGGGAAAACTACGCCCCCGATAAGGTCCAGATTTACATCCGGATACATATGCCAGGTAAGCGTGCCCTCAACATCCGTACCCAAATGATTACTTAAATTAACAAAATTGTCTCTAGTTGGAGCTCCTACCACACTGACATTATTCGTTTTTTCGTTCCAAGCTGCGAGCACCTGACCCGTAAAGGATACTTCGTCGATCAGCTTAACTGTACCCCAAGCCCTGACATACCACGCGTTATACACGCTGGCCTCAACCTGGTAAATG